>JAGQKG010000217.1 GCA_020430245.1 Nitrospira sp. | reverse complement strand
ATCGAGGTCTGGGGTGTGATCCCGGCGAGATATCCGGCATAGGCCGGGCGCTTGACGACGACACGCTTGGTGGCAATCGTGAGCGCCAGGTTGAGTAATTCTCCGGCATCCTCATCCTGCCCGACGACGTTTTGAACTATTCTCATGTCTTTTTTGACGAGCGCTGTTTTGTCTTTCAGGGGAAACATGGGATCGACATAGATGACTTCCGGCATAAACGGAATCTGAAGCAGTACGTGACGACTATCGCCACAAGTGAGGGTCAGCTTGTCTTTGATGAGCCCGCCGATTTTTCTGTCTTCTGCGGCACGACGTAATCCGTCTTCCAACAGTTTGGCGATCATGTCCGATCGCTCGATCATATGCACGCGGCACCCCATGGTGGCCAGCACAAAGGCATCACGCCCTAATCCGGCCGTGGCATCCACAATTGTCGGGCGTTTGCCTTTTTTGATACCCACCGCTTTACTGATGGCCTCGCCTCCGGTACGGCCATATTTTCTCCGATACGCGGTTTTTCCGGACACAAAATCAATGATCACCGGGGTCATATCCGGCTCATCCTGATCGATCAATTGCCATTGCTGATCTTGTAGTTGAAGACAATAGTTCATCTTCTTATCTGCCGATTTCTTTGAACATGATCTCAGTAGGGGGGATGGGGGAGTGAAAATTCATGGCGGAGATGTGCACCCGTTTAACTGATTTACATGTGGATGTCCGGATTCATGCTTTGATGGATGACCCGGACGATCACAATCCGCTTCTTTTCCATTTTGTAAAAAATTGAATGGGGGCCACATTCAAAACGGAAAAACTCGGGCGCAATTTCCCGGCAATCCCTTCCCAATGTTGGACTATCGGCTACCTGCAACAGACAATCCCTGAGAGAGAGGAAATATTCATCTGCCACGTGTTGCCCGAATTGCTGGAGAGAAAATTCATAGGTTCTCTGAAGGTCCTGATCTGCCTTTTTCGACAGTTGATACTCACTCATTGTCGCCACATCGTTTTTTCACGTCGTTCATAATATCCTCAACCTTCCGGCGGCTCATCCCGCTATGCTCCCCTTCGAGGAGCGTCTTCCGCAAGACCTCGATCTTTTCCTGATCCCGCCGGATCAGATTGCGAACGTAATCGCTGGCATTTGCGTATTTTCCTGTTTCAATTTGGCCCTGTACCCAGTCTTTCATGGGATCGGGCATCGATACATTCATCGTGGCCATCGTGTATCCTCCGCTACTTATTTTCGCATAGATGGCCAATTCCTTCCAACCAGTTAGTCGTTTCCTCTTTTTCTGTGTTTGCAACCTCGCCGCATGGATAAGAGGCCTCTATATTACATTGGGATCTCTCTCATTCTAAGCATCGCTAGGCGAGAGATGAGAACAGGCTCTTCAGAAAGGGGAGGAGGCTGCATTTCGTTGTTGCCTGAATTCCCTGGCGATGGGCACAATGCGGAGAGTTGGTTTATCCGCCCCGGATCGGGGAATGGTACTGACAGGAACCATTCTCTTTCAGAAGAATCGGACCGTTCGTACTTGTTGTTCGTTTGTCTGTGTAGTGGAGTGGCCGGTTCGGTGGCTTTGGATTTTGCCAACCAAAGGTATCAGGAGGTGAGAACCGAAAGGCCCATGAATTAGGTCTAACACATTATTGCGTATTGGCATATTAATCGTTAAGTAAAGGCAGCATGTTTAATGGGAACAAGATTGAAACGGTATTAACAGGAATCCTTGTTGCTGCGAATCGGCCATCGGGGCGTTCCCGATGCCGATTCGCTTTTCAGATTGTGGTTCACTCCATATGATCACGGCCGTCTTCATTCCCCTCCTTCCGTTGCTGGCCGCCATGCTGATCGGGTGGCTGGGCAAACCTCTGCGTTCCCATGTCGCGCTGATCGGGATCGCGGCTACGGCCGGGTCCGGTCTTTTCTCCTTTCTGACCCTTCACCAGGTCGCGACCGAGGGTCCGATTCACCTCACCTTCTGGGCATCGGGACAGGAAGCCTCTCCTGCTCTGACCGTCGGGATGTTGGTCGATCGGCTGACGGCGGTGATGATGGTGCTCATTTCCAGTGTCAGCACGGTCATTCATCTGTATTCCCGACGGTATTTACATGGTGATCCAGGGTACCAGCGGTTTTTTGGATTACTGGGGTTGATGACATTCACCATCCTCTCATTGGTGGCCAGTTCAAATTTTCTGATGTTGTTTTTGTTTTGGCAACTCTTGAGTTGGGTGTTGTATCTCCTGTTGGCCTTCAATGTTTCTCATTCCCTGGCTTCCGAGTATGCGCGAAAAACCTTATTGGTCCATCGAATCGGGGATGTCAGTTTTCTCTGTGGTCTCCTGCTCATATATCAATATTTTGGGACGTTCGAATTTGTGGCCGTGTTCCAGCAGGCGGCATCCGATCCTCCGATGATTCGGTTGTGGGCCGGTGCATCCTTTGAATGCAGTATCGTTCCGATGATCGCTCTGCTGATTTTTGTCGGCGCGATGGCCAAATCCGCGCAATTTCCTCTCCACGTCTGGCTTCCGGACACGATGGATTCCCCGACGCCGGTCTCCGCCCTCATGCATGCCGGGATCATCAATGCCGGAGGGTTCCTATTGAACCGGTTGGCGCCGTTGTACGCGTTATCCCCCACAACTCTTCATCTGGTGTTCGTCGTGGGAGTGGGCACCGTCCTGCTCGGGGCCTCAATGATGTTGGTGCAGAATGACATCAAAAAAACATTGGGTTTTTCTACGATGGGGCAGATGGGCTATATGATTATGGAATGCGGCCTGGGAGCGTTTGCTCTGGCCATCTTCCATCTCATAGCCCATGGGTTTTTCAAGGCTACCCTGTTTCTGGCTTCCGGTAGTCTCATTCAAGCCGCGCGACACGAACCGAAATTTCCGCCGACCTCCGGTCATCGACCGACCAGGCTGCCGACCGGGCTGACCTGGACGACCGGGCTGCTCGTCACGCTGCTCATGCCATTGTTCATTCTTCTGGTGGCCCATGGCGTGTTGGAGGTCCCACTTCAGGATGCTCATGGGGCAGTGATCTTTCTCTTTTTCGGATGGGTGACGGCCTCCCAGGCGATTTTCAGCCTCTATCGCCTTCAGGCCGTGGCGTCCTGGAAAGTCGCCGGTGCAATGATCGGGACGTTGTTTTTTATCGGATTCGTATATTTATGGGCGGGCGAAACCTTCACACATTTTCTGTATCCGGATCCCGGCGTCGCCGATGGATTTTTCAATGCCGCCGCCTTCCCGCCACAGGTGTTCGATGCGCTGATCCTGTTAGCGACGCTGGTGGTGCTGTTTGGCTGGCTGATTCTGTATACCACGGTCCGGGGACAAAAAATTCTCAATCCTCATTGGGTCCTCTCGATACGGCAGACCGGTTGGGTTCTGTTCATCAACCGGTGTTATGTGGATGGTCTGTATAAAAAACTCGGGCATGCCCTGCTTCGGTTGGCGGAGAAAGTAGCCTACCGGTATTAGCCTTGGTCAAAGGAAGATGTTTTGTGAACAGGTATCTTGAAAATGACGGGTGTGTGCGCTTCTCCTGCATCCCGCATCTTTGGATGGCGGGTATTTAATTTCATATGGAACGAAGCATGCCATCAGGGTTGTGGGGGATCGGGTTAACCACCGTTCTGGTGGCCGGCGGCGTCTTGATTTTTTTCGGATGGGATATGGAGTCCGATTCCTCTGACACTCTCCTTGCCGCCGCCATTCTTCTTGCCTGTTTCTGTGGCTTTCTTGGTCAACAAGGCTCATCACCTGGTTCCGATGACGTGGGGCCCATCCTCCTGCTTGGCGGGTTGGGTCTGGGTGCGGTGATTGGGGTAGAGCCGATCAACCAGATTTTTCTGATCGGTCTTCTTGCGTATGCCGGCTTCTTCCTGACCAGGTATTTGGTCGCCTCTCTTCAAAAGACCCTGGCCCTGGTGCATCTTTCGTTAGCCCTGATCGTCGGTGTCCTGGTGGTCTTCATGGAGGAAGATGGCGACACGGTCGGACGGCTGTTTCTGTCGCTCACCTTGATACCCCTCGTTCCTTTGCATCTGCCATTTTTGGGAATCGTCCGATCTTCCCGTGAATCTCTCGGGAGTGTCTGGCTCGTGGTCTGGCTGGCTGCGGGTCTATCTCAGCTTCAGGACCTGGAGAGCATGCTTCATGTGAAATGGATGGGAATGTTGCCCGTGATGGCGCTGGTGAGCGCCGTGTATGCTTGCTTGAATGCCATGGGACATCATCTTCCTCGTGAGGGCATCGCTTATGGTGCCGTTACCCTCCTTGCGTTGCTGTGGGGAATGAGCGAGACGTTTCCTCATATGGCCGAATGGGGGCCTTCCTTCGGGATGGCGGTGGCATTGTTGATGAGTGCGCTGTTGTGTTCGTATGCCTTTTTACACGAACGATTCGGAGCCCATAATCTGACGACGCTGCAAGGGTTGGGCTCCGGGTTGCCCCGTTTTCGGGGAGTCTTCACGTTCCTCATCTCTTTGATTATGCTGTTACCGGTGCTGCCTGTGGTGGGCGGGTTCAGGAACATTCCCCCCCACAGCCCTGAGGCGCACTCTCAGTTCCCGGTTTGGCTATTGTTGTTCACGGTGTGGCTCTCCGTCAGTTGGATCTTTACCACGATGCTGCATCAGACCGCCTTCGGAAAGCCCAGAGTTGATGTTCCGCATCGTGATTTATCGTCCTATGAATTCTGGGCACTGTTCCTGTTGATGGGTATGGCAAGCATGTGCGGGATACTGGCGTAATTTTGTTAAACGTGTGATGCAGAACACCAAGGGATGTAGACGATGACAGGTTCCACGGCACAGGAAGTCGAGTCATTCAAAGAAATCGAGCGTATCGAGGTTAGGTCGCTGATTCATTTAGCCGGAGAATCGATTTCCCATTTCTGGCCCATGCAAACTTTCATTCACCACAATCCGCTTCATGGCCTGGAGCATTTGCCCATCCACCGGGCCATTGCGGAGGCGGGCACATTTTTAGGAGGCCGGGGATATTTACCCAATCGGGAATTCCGCGATCTCTACCGGCAGGGCCGGATCATGGAGGACGCGATTACCGATGCCGTCGGATCTTTCGCCGGAAATCATTTTGTCACGATCGGCACGCGGAACATTTCCCACCTCGAAGCCTTGCGAATGCTTCTGATTCATGGGACCGGTGCCGTCCCCCATGATGTCCGGGATGCCGTGTTTCTCAAGGCGTGTGAAGACTCCCCCATCATGGAATTGTGCTCCCGCCTTCAGTCCAGTGGCACGCATCGGGATGCTCACCTGTCCTTCGACTATCAAACAGATCAGATCCGAAAGAGTCTGGGCCCACAGGAGACGTTGGCCGCGTGGTGCGATCAGATGTGTTCCACGTCCATTCAGGAAGAGATCAATCAGGAGCTCATCAAATGGTGTGCAGGATTTCTGGATCAAGGCCATGCTCCCTGGCCGATGCCTATGCGGGAAAAGACGTTTTATGGAAGTTGGAAGGTTCTGGCTCAACGGGAGGGTTCCGGATTTTTGCTGGGTATTCCTGATTGGACACGCAAACTGCAACACCTTCCGGACTCTCCGGAAGATGCCGTGCTGGCCTGCCTCCATGCCATGGGACTTCCTCAGGATGTGTGGAGCAACGTGTTTACCCTGCACTTGGCCCAGCTGCCGGGGTGGACCGGGTTTTTGAAGTGGCGTGCCGATCAGGTTGACCAAGAATGGCAGACGGCCTTTCCCATCGATCTGGTTCAATACCTGGCGGTTCGTCTTTTTTACGAGCGTGAGTTGGTTCAGAGGGTGTGTCAGGATCGACTCGGAATTCCAGGCACCTATACGGCCATCGTGTCCTCCATGGAGCATTTCCCGTTTGGCTACGGTCTTTACCGGATGTTTCGTGCCGGAAGGTTGAATCCGGAGATGATTCCCGCCTTGG
>JAGQKG010000216.1 GCA_020430245.1 Nitrospira sp. | reverse complement strand
TATTGCACACCTGCGGTTGCAGACCAATCCGAATTCAGGGTTTGCCAGGCGACGTTCACCGCATTGGTTCTGGCACGGGCGGGATCGGGCGATTGCGACAGAAATTGCGAACAGGCATAAGCGGCCGCAGTCGCGGCGGTACGAGCCCGATGGGTCGGGATCCAAGCCAAGAGACCGAAAGCCATCAGCACTGCCAGCATGGCAAACAGGGCGGTCTCTGCCAGGGCTTGTCCGTGTTCCCTGCTTTTCATTCAAAGCCTCCGGCAGGGGGCGGACCGGGATAAAAGCGCCAAAGGCGGAAATTGGTCTCCGCCCGTTGGGCTTCGATCAACTGAATGCCAAAGATCCAGGTGCGTGAGTCCTCCACGCTGATCAACGACCGCACCTGGCGCGGACCAGTCTGCCTGGCGTTGATACGGTCTGCGAGATCCGGCCACAGGACATTGTCACGGGCATATTCGGTCGCAGGGGTGTTGTAGGAACCGGAGGCAACACCCGTAATGAACACACCCCAATCCGTCGCGGAGGAACGGAAGGCATAGAACGCGGCAAAGATCATGCCGAACATGAGCAGGATCAGGATCGGCATGACCAGCGCGAACTCTGCCATCGTCTGACCCTTTTCCTTCCAGCCGAACATCTACCCACCCCGCGCCATGCGCAGGGCTTCGATGCCGGCTTCGAAGGCGGCGATCAGTTCATTGCGATAGCGGGCGATCACGGCAATCGCAACCACACCAATGGCGCCCAGGATCAGGGCGTATTCGGCAAAGTCCTGACCCTCCTCTTCGCGGATGAAGCGTTGTAGTAACTTGAACATATACTCTCCTTATGAAATAAGAAAATCGGCTGGCAGTTGATCTGCCAGCCGATATCATAGTGAGTCGGGGTATGGGGTGGTGCTTGCGTGTCGGTAAAAAAACGCTTATTCAGTAGGCTTTGTCCATTTCAAGGTCACTTCATAGTTCACCCCTACACCAACCTTGCCGATTGCCATATTGCCTAATTCCCCAACAGTATTTATGCCGAACTTGATCTCAGCTTCGCTGACATTTAACTCCTCGATTTCGCGGAGGAGTAATTTTGCTTGAGCACGAACATCCCTTAGTGCATCCGAGAAATTCTTTTTTGCTTTTATTTTTGTGATTTCCCCTTCCCCGCGGGCAGCTTTCACAAGCCCACTGGCTTCGTTTTCCGGGGCTTCAATCAGGATGGTCGCACCATCCCCAAGATCATATTCAATATATGAAGGCATACTGTCCTCCTGTCGTTTTTACATATTTTAATACCAAAAGTCTGGAGTAGAATAGGAAAACCCAATGGGCCATCAATCAGGATCAAAATGTTTAACCCCTTGATGGGACAAATATATTCATATTTGCACTGATTACTGAAATGGAGGGACTATGTCATACCGCATTGAGATGGGTGTTTTTTGTATTGTCGGATCGGACGGAGCGATTCTGGGAACCGGGTTTCTTGTTTCCAAGGACCTTGGTGTCACATGTTCCCATGTGTTGCCGCCCAAAACTGAAAGCATTCAAATTCAATTTGCGGGAATGAAGGGGACATTTGCGGGAAAGGTGCTCCCGGATTTTTACCGTGATACAAACAGTGGGGATATTGCTTTCGTTCGATTGAAAAAAACACCTCAAGGCGTTTCTCCCTTTTCTCTGGGGATTTCAACCAATAGCCCCTCTGGTAATCCATTTCAAACCTATGGGTTTCCCAGACTTGGAGACATTGATGGTGTACGCGCACGGGGTGAAATTCTTGGTACGGTAACTGAGAATGGTCAACAGCTTATTCAACTGAGATCAAGTGAAGTTACACAGGGACACAGTGGTGCTCCTGTGTGGGATGAGAAACGCAACGTGGTGGTCGGAATGGTGGTAAGTGTATACAAAACCGGTGCAGGCAGTAAATTACGGGATACCGCGTTTGCCATTCCTGCAGAGGTTCTTTGGCAAATTTGCCCCGAAATCCTGCCATTGGAAACCTGCCCTTATAACGGTCTTGATACCTTTACAGACGTGACCGCCCAATTTTTCTTTGGGCGTGAGCGTTTAACAGAAAAGCTTCTTGAAACCATGCGTGGCGGTACGCGCTTTTTGGCAGTATTTGGTCCCTCTGGTAGTGGCAAATCCTCTGTTGTACTGGCAGGTCTGTTGCCGGCACTGAAGAAAGGACGCCTGTCTGGCAGCCGAAATTGGGAGCAGATCAATATTCGTCCGGCAGATGATCCCTTCGAACAATTAAGGTTGGCAGGGTTAAATTCGCTTGATATCAAGGGATTTCTTGATGCTCACAAAAATGTGGATCACGTTCTTCTCTTTATTGATCAATTTGAGGAATTGTTCACACTTTGTGCCACTGAAGTTCGGGATCAATTTGTCAAAATGCTTGCCGGGGAACTGAATTTTTCCAGATTGCTCCTGGTCATCTCCATGCGGGATGAATTCTACAGTTCCTTTCATGCAAATGCAGCACCTTTGGCTCAATCGGATCATATCCAAGTTGAGAATATCCCCGGTACTCTCAAGAACGAAGAATTAATCGCAATGATTGAAAATCCGGCAGAAGCTGTGGGGCTTTCTCTTGAAGAGGGACTGACAGAACTGATTATCAATGATCTGACCCGAAATGGGGATGCTCGCAGTTCGACCCTGCCCCTGCTGGAGTTTGCCCTCAAGCAGTTATGGGAGAATCGTCAGGATGGACGGCTTACACATGATGCCTACCAGATGATCGGAGGCGTAACAGGCAGCCTGGCACGTTGGGCGGATGATGCCTACAGTGACCTTTCCAAACCGGAACAGTTGCTGGCTGAAAGCCTGTTGACTTCCCTGGTGCATTTGGGAGATGAAGCCAGTGGTTTGCCGGATACGCGCCGAAGAAGAAGGATCGAAGAGTTAATCCTGTCCCATCAAGCGGGTCATGTACTTAAACATTTCATCGATCACCGTTTGCTTGTCTCAATTAATGAGAATGTTGAGCTGATACATGACACCATCATTCGTGAGTGGACACGCTTGACCAACTGGCTTAACGAAAATCGAAATTACCTGACCTGGCAGCAAAAATTATTTGAGAGATACCTGGAATGGGAAAAGGGGGATGGGGAATTACTTCGAGGTCGCGAGTTGGATGTTGCACAGGATTTTTGGTCGAAACGCAGGGTGGATTTGGACAAGCAGGTGGATCAGGAAAAATTGGAGAAATATATATCCCTTAGCCTAAGTCAGGTTAAGAAGGTTCGGGCATGGATCATTGTTGGACTGGCGACCTTGTTTATCATTCTTTCTGCTTTCGGGCTGATCACGTTTCAACAAAGAAATAATGCCATCCTGTCACAGGCGACGTCCACGGCGGGACTGGCAACCCAGGTGGAGGCTGTTACCAGGGAAAGTAGTGCCTATCAAACCCTGCAGGTTAAAAGCACCGAGGTTGCCATAGAAAGCACGCGGGTGGCCAATGTTCAAGCCACGGCAACAAACATTCAAGGACAGGTAAACCAGGAGATCCTGCAAAAAAAATCTGAATTCCTGTCGGCTCAGGCGTTAACTTTGATTGATACGAACTATACCCTGGGGGTCTTGCTCGGCGTTGAATCCTTCCGTCTCCTGGAAAGCAACAACCTTTCACTGTCCGGGAATTCCCTGGATGATTTACCACCCCTTCTGGATAAAATACCAGATGGACTTATTCAAACACTGGCCTTCCCGCCTTCTGAAACCATCCGGAAAATTCTCTACTCCCCGGACGGAGAAATGCTTGTTACGCTGGGCGGCGATTTCCGTCTATGGAATACCCACAACCCATATCACGCCGAACCCATTCAGGGTTGGGAGGCTTTATCCGCCGATGTTCCCACAGATATGGCATTTAACCCTGCCGGAACACTCCTGATTACCGGGCATCCCAACGGAAAGATCGGGATATGGGATGTAAGCAACCTCAATGCCATCCGGGAAATATCGAGCCTTGCCATTTTCCCTGAATCCGAGTCAATGGATGTGGAAGTCGCCGTTAGCACGGATGGCAGCCTGCTGGCCGTGGCTGGAAATGGAACGATCAAGCTTCTGGATATCTCCCAGCCGGATCTCCCCCAGGAAGTTGGATATATATCACATCCACATGAAGGGGCACAGGTGACCAATATGCAATTTGACCCCAACTTCAAGGAACCCTACCTGATCACCACGGGCGAGGATGATCAGTTTCGCGTATGGAATTTGCACGCGTCCATGACACCGACCGGTTCCCAACGGGCCATTTTGCGCAATTCAGGATTTGCAGACATTGTAGTCAGTCCCAAGTATGTGATCACTGCTGATACCCGGACCATCGATATTTACGATGGCTTTCATCAGGGATTTATCCCAATTGGTAAGTTCGAATACGCACAATATCATAATGGTCCGATAACAAGCATGGTCGTTAATAAGAGCAGTACAAGATTATTTACGGCAGGGCTGGATGGGATGATTGTGGAATGGGACATCTCCAACCCGCGCAGCGGCATAACATTTATCTCGTATCATCGCGGGCATACGAACCGTGTGAACAGCATGGTCTATCACCCTGTTTTCAACCTGCTGGTCTCAGGGGGGAACGACTCGCGGGTGGCGATACGAAATGTCACCCCGGGAACATCTGCCATGTGGCAAAATCAAATCATCACCAGATCGGAATTCACGGATGTTTCCTTTGGCTATCGATCCGATTTGGTGGTGCTTGGGGATTTTCTGGGCAATGTTACCTTGTGGGATGTGTCCAATCCACTGGCTCCTGCGTTGACAAAAATGATAACAATCCGTGAGGATCCGGTGGCCCGGGTCGGGGTTAGTCCCGATGAAAACATTGTTGTTTATATAGGACAAAATAGTTTTCAACTGAATCCCAGGGGTTACATGTTCAACAGGGAGAAGGGCACCACCAGGGGCATATTTGAGGTGAACACAACGGATATATTTGCGGTTGGGAATAAGTATGTTCTTGCAGGCGAGATCGGGGATGGTACCTTGAAAATCTTCCGCTGGGATGTTTCAAAAAACGACATAAAGCGGGAAAATCGTCCGGTTGGTACGGATGGATGCGAATACAGGGATATATCCTTTGCCCGTTCAAATATGCTGGCTGCCATTGCCACATGCAATGTGGAGATCTGGGACTTTGCAGGGGATTCACCCCCGACTCCGCTTGCACAACTGGATGTGGCTTCGCCCGCCGGTGTTGCCTTCAATTCAGATGGCAGCCTGCTTGCCGTGGCAAATGAGAACAACTCATTCTCCCTATGGAGAATTTCCCAGGGTGGGGAGGCAAAATTGCTTGCCACCAAAAACAATGCCCATCTTCATGGGGTTACAAGTGTGGCGATCAGTACCGATGGAAGGACTTTGGCTTCAGGTGGGGACGATTGGTCGATCATTCTTTGGGATATTACCAATCCAGAAGAGCCAGTGCAACGATTTATCCTGTATGGACATACCAGCCCAATCCTGAACGGTGGCATCTTTTTTACGCAGGATGGAAACACCCTCGTTTCGACCTCAAAAAATGAGGTTATTCTTTGGGATATCAATCCCGAATCCTGGGTGGAAAAAGCTTGTGCCATTGCAGGAAGAAACCTTACACAGGCAGAATGGCAGCAATTTCTTGGGGTATCCATTCCTTATCATGCGACCTGTCCTGGGCTGCCAGAACAAAATTAAAAAAGATTACTCCCCATCCGGAAATCCGCCTGCCCAATCCTCACCCAGTTGTATCTCCATATCCACCTTGGACGCCGGATCCGGTCGGATCACGATCTGTGGACTCTCCAGTCCAAACAAGTCCTTCACATATCGCAAGGCATATAGTTTGGATGTGTACAGAATCACCTTGGTGCGGCTGGCATACCCGGTCGGTGTGCCAAACGCCACCACCTGCAGCCCTTGGGCGTTGAGATAAGCGGCGGTACGTTGATCAAGATCAGCAACATAGGTGTTATTGACCAACCGTATCTTCGCGGAATCGGATTG
>JAGQKG010000215.1 GCA_020430245.1 Nitrospira sp. | reverse complement strand
GGAAGGGTTCTCCGGAGTTTTCCCCTGATCCAGCCCGACTCCACCAGCCTGACCGGTCACGTGTGGGGGACTTTCCAGAGGTCCAAAAAGGAATGGCACGGCATTGATCATCGTTTAATTCTGTATCTTGGAGTTTTTGCGTTGGTTCAGTTTAATGTCCCGATATCGCCTGAGGCCTTCTGACAATCTGGCCGCTTTGACCGGTTCGACGCCCGCTAACACGCCGGCGGCTTTTTTGTCTTTGATTGCGGCCAAAATATCCAAGGCTAAGCCTTCCCGCATTTCTGCGATTCGCAACGCCGCTTCTTCTGGATCCATGGATTCATAAATTTTAATTAAATGAATTAACGCCGGATCCTGTTCCACATATCGACGCTGTTCTTCCGCGAGCGACGTGGCCTCCCCCAGTAACCGCTTGCCTTCTTTGGTTTGTCTTGCAGCCAACGCCTCTAAGTCCTGCTGGAGTGCATTGAGCCGTTCTTCACGTTGTTGCAAACCACGTTCCCTCTCTTCTACCTCTTTGAGACGCGCTTGCAGTTGTTCCAACAATGTGGTTTCTGCACTGGGCGCTTCCTCGTCCAGTCCGTCTTCAACTGCTTGATTTTCAAATGAATCCGGCGTTCCCACCTCCGGCGTTTCTTGAACAGACCCGACTGTGGCAGACCACAAGATCATGGCCAGCACCCACCACATAATGGGTGGTCGACTAGGCAACATTGTTCTACTCAAGAGTGTTGAAAAATGCCGCCGGCCGCGATCTCGCCACTTGACCGTGCTCACGGACTCCTCCGTATGCTCCGTCCGCGCAAGCGGCTGCGACCTTGCTGGAATAGCCTTTTTGAACACTCCATTATTTGGTTGATGCTCCGGATTGCGCATAGGCCGATGAAAAGGTGAAAGCATTGACATATTTTTCTTCCCTATTGAGTCATTTCTTCAAGCTGAGAGGCGGCATACGCATGAGCCGTCACATCTTCTTGTATCTGTTGCGCTTGGGTCGCAATTTTCTGCATGACCTCTTCTTCTTTTTTAGCGATCACCAACTCCACCACACGTCTGGCATGGTGAGCCTTTTTTAATGTGGCCCGTAAATCAACCAGCTTGGCTTCCGCTATCTGAATCTGTTGGCTCTGTTGTTCGATGGCCGTACTGATTTGATCCAACCACTGATAGCGTTGTTCGGCAATCATGCTGTCGATACCCCCCCGAATCCGCTGGTCTAATTCAGTGGCCACCACTTCCATTTCAACCATAAGGTCATCCCGCTTTGAGACGACCTGACTTTTTTCCCACTCCGCCAAAACCACTTCTTCACGGGCGAGATCTTCCACTTGTTTGCGAAACCGGAGTAATGTCGTCCAATTCATACGGTCTTTCCCTTTCTCTCAAGAAGACGCCGGCCCTGCTGTGCCAACGATTCAAGACCTTGGCAACTTTCTGATATTCCCACACCTTCCTCACGGGTTTGCCTGAGAAAGACATCGATCGGCCCTTTCATGTGGATCGCCGCATCGAGTCGAGGATTCGTCCCTAATTGATACGCCCCTAAAGTGATCAGATCTTCCGCATTCCGATATTCCGCCATTATCTGCACCAGAAATCTGGCGGCATCCTGATGGGCAGTCGACGCAATATCCGACATCACCCGACTCACGCTTTGCAGGACATCAATCGCGGGAAAGTGTCCTTGCATCGCCAACCGCCGGGACAACACAATATGTCCGTCTAAAATGGACCGGATGGAATCGGCAATGGGATCATTTAAATCATCGCCGTCAACGAGCACGGTATACAGACCGGTAATGGATCCCCTACCCATCGGCCCCACCCGCTCTAAGACTTGGGGAAAGAGCGTAAAGACAGAAGGCGGATACCCTTTGGTGGTAGGCGGTTCACCGGCAGCCAGCCCCACCTCTCGTTGCGCATGAGCCAACCGTGTCAGGGAATCGACCAGGAGCAGGACCTGATTACCCTGATCCCGAAAAAACTCGGCAATAGCTGTGGCCACAAACGCCGCCCGTACCCGGACTAACGGCGATTGATCGGAAGTGGCCACCACCACCACCGAACGACGGAGCCCTTCCCGCCCCAAATCCCGCTCCAGAAATTCCTTGACCTCCCGTCCTCGCTCACCCACCAGCGCGATCACATTGACATCGGCAGATGTGTGCCGGCACATCGTTCCCATCAAGATACTTTTTCCGACTCCGCTTCCGGCAAAAATCCCGAGTTTTTGTCCAACCCCGCAGGTCAGGAGGCCATTGATGGCTCGTACGCCCAAATCCATTGGCGTAGTAATGCGCTCCCGGAGCATGGGCGCAGGCGCGGGTGCATAAAGGGCATAACGACGGCTACGGGACAGCGGCCCTTTTTCATCCAACGGGTTCCCGAGTCCATCCACGACCCGTCCGAGCATTTGAGGCCCGACTAATAATCGTGGAGAGGTCGGATCGTAGCGAATGAGATTTCCGGCGGCGATGCCACGCACAGTTCCGAACGGCATGACCACCACACGTTGCTCCCGAAACCCGATGACTTCTCCCTCCATCATCGACTGCCCTCGTGAGGTGAAGATGTGGCATCGCTGACCAATCGAGACCCCCAAACCGGTGCCTTCCAGCGTCAGCCCCACGGCTTTGACGACGCGCCCGGTAATCGTCACAGGCGCAATATCGTCCAAACGCTGTTGAATCGTGGCGACGCTCATGACCGTGGTGTCTCCAAACCGAATTCACTGGCCACAAGCGCCAGTTGTTGAGTCAGTCTGGCATCAAACAGGAGGCCGGCCTGTTCAACCAGGCATCCACCCGGATCCACCTCATCAAAAGCTTCAATCGCTAGGTGATCGCCATCGGCCCACTCCGGCCGTAACGTGTGTTGAAGAGGCTCTAAGGTCTTGAAGTCTTGCGGATGGACTTTCAACGTCACCAACGTTTTATCGGGGAGCAGTCCAAGAACCTGCCGCACTTGTCGGACCACGAGTTCTTTATCGATCTCACATTCCCGTAACAGGATTTTTTTGCAAATCGCCAGGGCGACCTCCATAATATCCCGTTCATGTTCTTCCAACGCGATCACCCGAGCCCGACCAATCTGATTGGCCAATCGAAGCGCTTTTTTGACTTCCTCCTCCACTTGGGCTTGGCACTGGGCACGTCCCTCGGCGATTCCGGCCTGTCGTCCCCGCTCAAACGCGTCTTGCTGGAGTTCCCTGCAATCATGAGGTTGAGCTTCCTCCGCCCGCTGCTTCGCGCTTTTATGGACTAATTCCACCATCTGAAAACGTTGGACTGTCTGATCTTGTTCCATAATCGGGCGTACCTCAGACCATCTGTTCCTCACCCTTTCCTCCCAGAGAGACACGGCCCTCACCGGCCAGGCGTTGAACGGTTTTGATAATATTCTGCTGGGAAGCCTCCACATCACTCAGCTTGACCGGACCTCGAGTCTCCATATCTTCCTTAAGGGATTCTGCCGCTCGACTGGACATATTCCTGAAGAATTTATCCCGGAGCGGGCCGTCAATCGGCTTCAGAGCCAGAAGCAATTCTTCTTTGCTGACTTCACGCAGCACTTCCTGCATTCCGCGATCATCGACATTTTCCAAATCTTCGAACACAAACATCTTCCCACGGATTTCTTCGGCGATTTCGGGATTTTTGCTTTCCAGTGAGGTCAGAATCTCCCCCTCCACATTGCGTTTCACAGAATTCAGGATTTCGGCCACCAGACCGGTCCCACCCACAGCCACGGCGTTTTTGGAAGACCCCAGACGCAGTTCCTCCTGAAGCACGGAATTCAATTCGTCCAGCATATTGGGCGAGACTTCTTCCGTGGTGGCTAACCGGTAGACAATGGCATCCCGTTTATTCGGGGGGAGCAAGGACAAAATTTGGGCCGCATGATCGGATTCTAAATTGGCCAGAATCAAGGCACCTGTTTGAGGATGTTCAATGGCCAATAAATTTGCGATGGATGCCGCATCCAGGGATTTTAAGGTTTCAAATCCGGCATTCTCCGACGTGTTCAGGGAACTCAGAATTCGACGGGCTTTATCTTTGCCCAAAGCCGCATTGAGAATTTTTGAGAGATAGGCTTTGCCTTCCACGGACAGACCGGATGTTCCCGCCAATTCCCGAAATTCTTTTAATACCATTCGATGTTCGTCCTGCCCGACATTGACCAACGCACCCAAATACGCGCCGATTTGCCGGATGTCTTTTTGATCGAGCACTTTCAAGACTTCCACCGCGGCGCTTTCCCCAATTGCGAGCAACAAAATTGCCGCCTTTTCATATCCGGATAATTGACTATTCACGGATTAAACCTTTTCTGCTTGTTCTTCTTTAATCCAGGTTCGAATCACTTGAGCGGCCGATGCCGGGTTATCTGCTGCCAGTTTAATGGCCTGCTCCTGTGGGGTTTCGGAAATTTCCGCTTCATACTCGGTCACCGTGGCCGGCAATCCCTTCTGTGGCAGGACCACCGCTGCCGTTGTGGGTTTGGTAAGATTCAGCGCCATCGGACGAACGACAAACCACAACACCATCACCCCCAGGGAGAAAAACAGTACCGGTTTGAGAAATCCTCCCCAGGTGGCCAGGAACGACTGCACACCTGCAGTCATACTCTCCTCACCTTCAAGAATGGCGGGTGATTCAAAAGGCACATTGATGACTTCGATTTGATCCCCACGTTCTTCCGAGAATCCGACCGCTTTTTTCACAATTTGCACCAGATTTTGGATTTCCTGTTCAGGCCGTGGTACGTATTTCTTTTCAATCGAATTCTCAGCCGCCTGTCCCTCAGCGCCCTGAGCCGCTTCATAGGTCCCATCCACTAAGACTGCTACGCTCAGCCGCTTAATGGCACCGGTCGGTTCAATGATTTTGCTTACTTTCCGATTAACTTCATAATTCAATGTTTCATTTTTTCGTTTGGCTTCTTTTTGCTCTCTTCCGTTTCCGGCCTTAAGCTCACTGGGCACATTGCTCCTGACACCAGGAACACCCGGTCCCCCGTTGGTCAAGCCGGATTCCAGCACCTTTTCCTGACTCCGGTTTTCGCTTCGCACCACCTGGCTATTGGGATCAAAGCTTTCTTCCGTGATTTCGACTTGACGAAACTCCAACGGCGCGGTGACCCGAATGACAGACTTGTCCCGGCCCAAGACTTGGTCCAACATCGTCTGTACCCGTTGCTCCAGATCCCGTTCCACCCGTCGTTGGGTTTCAATTTGAGAAGCCGTCAGTTGAGCGTCGCTATCCGCGGAGTTTTGACTGAGCACCTGACCATGATTGTCCACGACCGTGACCTGGCTGGGCTCCAGTCCTTCGACGCTACTGGCTACTAAATGCACAATCCCCTGGACCTGCGTGCCACCAAGAGGAGCCCCGCGCTTGAGCGTCAAGACGACCGCTGCCTGAGCAGGTTTTTGTTCCGTGGCAAACAACCGTTTCTCGGGCATCACCAAATGAACGCGTACTCGCTCAACTTGGGATAATTGCCCGATGGTCCGAACCAGTTCTCCTTGAAGCGCTCGCCGGTAATTCATTTGTTGTGTAAAAGGGGTGACCCCCAAGCCGGTTCGATCGAATATTTCAAATCCCACTCCAGCCGATTCAGGAAGCCCTAACGAGGCCAGCTGGAGTCGCAATTCATGCACTCGTTCGGCGGGAACTTTAATCGTGTTCCCGCCTTCACCGACCTCATAGACGGCGCCTTGCTTGCCAAGTTCTTGGATAATCGCTCGCGTATCATCGGGATTGAGCTGAGAAAACAAAACCACCAATTCAGGGGCCCTTCCGACCATCATCAACATCGGAATGGTCGCCAAGGCTAAGGCCAGGACGACGACCACGCCGATCCGCTGCGTTAAGGTTAAGGCTTGAAAATTACTGAGAAGACTGTCCATAGGATTAGCGGGTTTTGCTGAAGGCTCACGATTGAAGAAATGTGGGCATCATTCTTACACTGATAACTCCTAGGTGATGTGACCGGTGCCGGCTCTCTCCCATTCGGGCCTCCGCCATG
>JAGQKG010000214.1 GCA_020430245.1 Nitrospira sp. | reverse complement strand
AGTTTTGGCTTCCTGTGAGGAAATGGGATCTCCCGTGAGGATCAGTGCTGTGGCTTTCGATTTGCCGATGAGGCGTGGCAGGCGTTGGGTTCCACCAAACCCTGGGATGATCCCAAGATTAATTTCCGGTTGACCTAGGTGAATGCCTTCCGCAGCCACTCGAATATGACAACAGAGCGCCAATTCTAATCCTCCACCGAGGCAGGGACCATTCAAGGCAGCGATGAATGGTTTGCGAGATGCCTCAATCTTATTGAATACTCCCTGGCCCCTTTGGGCCATCTCTCTCCCTTTCTCCGTGGAATTGATTTCTGCCAACATACGGATATCCGCCCCGGCCATGAAAAATCGGCCTGCTCCGGTGATGATGACCACCTTGATCTGATTGTTGTTGGTCAAGTTGTCCACGGTTGATTCAAGATCTATGAGTCCTTGGAATGTCAGGGCATTGGCCGGGGGATGGTTGATCGTCACCGTGGCGACAGAGTCTCTCACTCGTTGGGTGAGCCAGGTAGGAGCAGTAGTGCTCATTGGATGTTCTCGTTCATATCATAAAGCCATGCATTTATCTGAGGGGTATCCCCCCGCATCCAGTATTCATCAGGTCTGACGTGAGCTAAGAAGATTTAATAATTTAAATTTATCGTATCATAATGCTATGATATCATTTGTACAACATTTTTGTTGCCAAGTTTTACGTTTGTGGAATCGGGGAAAGCGACCCGGCCGGAAGACGCATCAAGTATTACCTGGGAAGGACAGGATCTGGCCAGTGGATTGCTAAAATCCCAAAGAGTCCGGAGTGAAGGAGGTTTTGACATGTCTCAACTCTTCAAAGGCATGGAGCGAATAGAAGAGGCGCGCGAACAAATGGTCGGGGAGAGTTTTATGGCGGGCCTGTTTATGGGAACGCCAGATTTCAATCTTTTGTTTCCGCCGGAAGGGCCTGAAGAGGAAAAGCAAATCGGCGAGGACTATTGCCGAAAAATTGAAGATTTTCTGAAAAGGCATGTGGATCCGGACGAGATAGAACGAACTGCAAAAATCCCGGCTAGTGTGCTCAAGGGCCTGCTGGAGCTTGGCGCATTCGGGATGAAGATTCCCAAAGAATATGGAGGGCTGGGATTTTCGTATACAAACTACGGGCGGGTGCTGATGCTGATGGCCAGTTGGAGTAATATTCTGGCCCTCACGGTAGCCGTTCCTCAGTCCATCGGAATCGCCATGCCGATTCTTCTGTTCGGAAACGAGGAACAAAAAAAGACCTTCCTGCCGCGGGTGGCGAGAAAGGAAATCTCAGCCTTTGCGCTCACGGAGCCCGACACTGGATCGGATGCGGCCAATATTCAGACGAAAGCCATTCTTAATGCAGCGGGTACACATTTTGTGGTGAATGGCCAAAAACTCTGGTGCACCAATGGCTCGCTGGCCAGTCTGGTGACACTGGTGGCCCGCGTGCCGGCAAAACGGGTATTCGGGAATGGAAAGACCGTCTGGGTTCCCGTGCCCGAAGGGAAGGGGGAAGAGGCTTCCGTGCACACCGCGTTCATCCTGGACATGTCCAGTCTCGGCGTAAAGATTCAACAGCGATGTCAATTTGAAGGGTGCCGGGGCATTGAAAACGCCCACATGACATTTACCGAGGTACATATTCCGGTAACCAACGTCATTGGCGAAATCGGGAAAGGGTTGAAATACGCATTGACCATCCTCAACGTGGGACGAGCCATCAGTATTCCAGCTTTGTGCCTGGGAATGGCCAAACAGGCGTGGCAACCGACGTTGGATCGTGCAAATGCACGTGTCACCTTTCAACAGCCCTTAAGCCGGAGACAGACCCAAATGAGGCGGGCGGGGCGCATGGCGGCGGATCTTTTTGCCATGGAGGCCCTGTCCTGGCTGGTGTGGCGTATGGCCGATCAACATGCGTATGACATTCGTATTGAAGCCGCCATTGCGAAAATCGCGTGCTCCGAAAGAACCATCAAATTTCTCAAAGATGTTCAAATTATCTTTGGAGGAATGGGCTACGAACGGGCGGATTCCAAACGTGTGCGGGGAGAGCCGGCATTCGGGATTGAACAATTGGTTCGGGATATCGAGATGTATCGTATCGGGGAGGGAGCCACGGATATTCTGAGACCCTTTGTGGCGCGTGAGGCCTTGAGCCCCCATTTGGAGCGAGCCCAAGCATACCTTGACGCAACCGGAAGTACCTGGGCACGCATTCGTGAAAGCGTGAATTTGGGGAAGTGGTACTTTCCGCAATATTTCGATTTGTGGAAACGGAAATCACTCCCTTTCCGCACGGAGATGCAGCACACGAAAGTCCACAAATACCTTACGTATGTTGAACGAGCGAGTCGCAGGCTGGCCAGGGCAATTTTCTATAGCTTGGCTTTTCACCGGGAAGCGCTACGGGATGATCAAGGGAAGCAGAATAGGATTGAAGAGGTGGGTGAAGATATCCTGATTATCGCAGCGTCCACATTATGGGCGGAGAGTCAATTGAGTCGTCATGGCGATCCGGGGGTGTGGGATTTAGCCGAGGAAGTGTTCCTTACTGCTCGTAAACGGATTGATCGCATGATTCCGGAAATCATCCACAATGATGATCCCGCTATGGCCATCGTTGGAAAACGTGCATTCCTCGGACAATATCCATTTTTGAGTCACGGCATCATTCAGCGGGACCTTTCCGATTATATCCCGAAGGTACAAGCCGAAGCGGTAGAGGAAAAAGGATCATATAAAAAAACAAATAATACGAATGAGGTTTTCACAACGCTAACCGATGTTGGATATGTTGCAGGTCAATGACGGCTCCAGTCTCTTCAAGATGGTTCTGGATAATATATTAAGGGGCACGGAGACGGGCGTTGGGAAATTGAATGTTGAGGAACGGCCGGTCTTACAATCAATTCTTTTTGCCTATTAAAGGCAACGCAATAGGTTCAGAAAGGCGCGTCCAGGAAAGCCGCCCAAGGTGCGAATCCCGAACAGATGTGTAGCGTAGGGGATCGGGCAGGGAGGAGGATGCTGGCAGATTTTTTCAATATCCTGTTAGAATCTCCCTTCTTCCCACGACTCATAGATGTTGCAATGAGGAGAGGTTTGCACCTTCGCTTAGGAAGAGCACATGGTGTCATTTCCACTGTCCGGCGCATTCCCTCGTTTTTCAATTAGCCGCCGGTTGCATGTCCTTCTCGCCTTGTTTCTTGCCGGACTTTTCGGGATGGTCGCGTTTACAATTTCAGGAATTCAAGATCAGGAAGTCGATGCCCTGATCATAGATCTGGCGGGCCGGCAGCGGATGCTGCAAGAACGGCACATGAAAGAAATTTTACTAGCACGACAATATGGGAATGCCAACTTTACCGCCACAAGGACAGAACTGGTTGAGACATTGGAAACCCTGCTCCATGGGAGAACGATCACCGTCAGTTGGGTCAACGATCATGCAGTAAGGGTTCCGCCTGCTCCGACCGAAGCCATCAAACTCGGTATTCAAGGGCAGCAGGAACTCCTCGCCCAATTTGTCGACCAATCTGACGCGTTTGTGAGAGGAACGCCGGCCGTTCCTGAAGAAAACGTTTCAGCCCTGGAATTGTTCTATCTTACTGACAATATTGTGGCCAAGGCGGACAATCTGGTGTCCTTGTACGACGGCTGGGCAAACGCAAAAATTTCCAGAATGGTGCAATGGCAAATTCTGCTCGGGGTTATTGTGGGGTTACTGGGAGTATTCCTGACAAAACAGATCAGGCAAGCCAACAAAAATTTGGAGAAGGAGGTTCATGAACGCAAACACTCCGAACAGATCCTCCGTGAAAGCGAACAACGGCATGCTCAAGTCCTTGATTCAGCGATGGATGCGATCATGACCATCGATCAAGAGCGGTGTATCACGTTTATGAACCGTGCGGCCGCCACAACATTTCACCTATCGGCCGTGGAGGCCAAGGGGGAAGCTTTGGAGCGATTCCTGACTCCACGATCCTGGCAAATTCTGAATCGCCATATTCAGGCGCATCATTCAACCTCCCAGGTGGAAAATTATATCTGGGAACAAGAAGGATTCATGGCCCAACGGGCCACTGGGGAGGAGTTTCCGGTCGAGGCAACTCTCTCCCGGGCGAATATCTCCGGACAAACCAGTTATACTCTCGTCATGCGTGATTTGACTGTGCGTCATCGTATGGAATCCTCACGTCCACACCCGGTCTCTCCACTCTTCAAAGAACCGCTCCCGCGCACGCCACAGTTTGAAGAAATTATCGGAAGCTCATCTCTCTTGCAGCACGTATTCGAGCAAATCCGTAAGGTGGCTCATACCGATGCCACCGTGCTTATTACTGGAGAAACAGGAACCGGCAAAGAATTAGCCGCCCGAGCCATCCATCGGTTGAGTCCTCGGAAAGACCATGTTTGGATGAAGGTGAATTGCGCCGGGCTGCCGAGCGGCTTGGTGGAAAGTGAACTCTTCGGCCATGAAAAAGGCGCATTTACCGGCGCCACGGATAAAATGAAAGGTCGTTTCGAACTGGCGCACGGTGGCACGATTTTGTTAGACGAGATTGGAGAACTCCCCCTGGAAACGCAAAGCAAATTGCTTCGGGTCCTTCAAGAACATGAATTTGAACGGGTTGGTGGAACCCAAACCCATCATGTCGATGCGCGCATCATCGCAGCCACGAATCGGAATCTGGAGGAAGCGGTGGAACTCGGTGCGTTTCGGGCCGACTTGTTCTTCCGGCTTAACACGTTTCCCATCGCGATGCCGCCGCTGCGGGAACTCAAAGAAGATATTCCCCTGTTGACCCAATATTACGTGGAACGTTTCAGTAAGCTTTTGGACAAACGAATCGAAGAAATTAATCCGGCCGTATTGGATCGGCTGATTCACTATGAATGGCCCGGAAATGTCAGGGAACTCGCAAATATACTTGAACGAGCGGTCATTTTATGCGAGAAAGGGGTGCTCCTTGCCCACCACCTCAGCTTTCCTCAGTTTCCCGGCAAGCATCCCATGGAAGAGAAGATTCAGACTCTCCAGGAATCCGAACGCCTTCACATCCTAAGAGCCCTGGAAAAGACGGAAGGGCTGGTGAGTGGCCCCCATGGCGCGGCTGCCCTCTTGGGACTCAACCGGAGCACTCTGCTTTCTCGAATGAGAAAATTCGGGATCGTCCCTTCCGCTTCTCGCTCTTTCCATGAGAAAAAGTCATGATGATATTTCGGCACTCTGGTGAAATACCAGCAATCTGTCGACAAGCCCCTTCCATTTTTCCACGCCCTCCTCTCTGAAAAATCCTGGAAAAGCTTGAGTTTTTCTGCCTCTGTCTGCCTACAAGAGGATGGGTTCAACTTTTGCTTAGTACATAAATAGAGGAGCGTTCGTCAATGAATTCAATGCAGGGAGTCGAAGACCCCCATGCACAGTTGGACGGAAACATGTACCCCCCTTTTTCGGATGCGCCAGGTCTTCGAAAACGAACAACTCACGCTGTTTAAGATTGAGGGAGCGCTTACCCCACAAAACGCAGAGGTCTGGGAAGAGGAATTCACATTGATTATGCAACGCGTTGATCATCCAATGATTTTTGACTGTGCGTCTCTGAGTACCACTAGTCATGAGTTAATGAACATTCTCAAAAATTTCATGTCTGCCAACATGTATTTTTTGAATCTTCCAACACCAACCAGGAATATGTTGCGATCCGCGGGGTTGGGTTCGAGGGTGTTGGATTGAGGAGGAGACGTGTTGCGTGTTGATTGTGGGACAGGCCATAAGGAGGCACGAAAGAAAATCAGAGTGACTTCTTGGGGAAATGCGGATAGAGAAGGAAAAGGACCGCAAAATAAGGAGGAGTCTATGACTTTTATCTTTGTCAGCAGCATGCTCATTATTGGGATGATGATCGGGAGGCCTTCATTTCTTCACGACTCTTCTCTCCCCATGGATTACTCGAGCTATCAGATGGGAGCGGTCATCCACGATGTGCAAGATCCTTTGGTCACCGATGATGCTGGGAGATCTGCCTTTGATGTGTCGTTTGCAACAAAAGAGATTGGAATGTACCAGGATATGAACGC
>JAGQKG010000213.1 GCA_020430245.1 Nitrospira sp. | reverse complement strand
CCCAGTGGCCGGGCACGGTGCGGGTGGCGACTTCTGCCGGGCGCTCAGCCAGTCGTGTCATGTTGGGAATCTGGCCTCGCCGATCGATCCCACGCGCCCGCGGCCGGCGGGCCTTGCGGGCTTGCCGCAACGCCGCCAACAGTTCGCTCCGGAGAGAGCCGCGTGGCAACACGTACAAGCCTACATAGATGGTCTCGGCCGAGAGGCGTTTCCGCATGTCCGCAGGATACTCGCGACGGAGGCGTCCGGCAATCTGTTCGGGCGAACATCCGCGGACCACGTGTGTCTGGACATACCGCCACAGCCAGGGATCCAGAAGTTTGCGCGGCCGTCGAGGCTGTCGCGCCCGAGCTGCCGCCAGCGTGTGAGCGGTGCAGGCCCGATAGGAATGGCCCTTCGTCGCATTACGCGCAGACTCGCGGCTTATTGTGCTGGGTGCCCGCCCCAACACCGTGGCCATCGTCCTCAGCGAATAACCGTGGGCCAGTCCCAAGCTCAGGGTCTCACGTTCGTCGACACTCATATGTGTGTAGGATTTCTTTTTCATGGCAACACCTTAGCCCATCCAGGCTGAAGTGTTGCACTTGGAGTTAGAACCTAAGCACCTTTTGAAAAAGCAAAACTTGTCAATACTGATCTCCTAGCTAGCCCGCAGTTCTTTTTCTACCACATCAACAATCCGACCAGCCGCCCTTCCGACCCACAACGCTGGTGATACGGCGTTTAAAGATGTTTGAGAGAAAGCATCTCTGGCGGCCTCAACAATACCTTCCTTGGTGACTCCTGCCAGCCGATTAGTTCCCGATTCTATGGTAATTGGGCGTTCGGTATTAGGGCGTATCGTGACACAAGGAACTCCCAAAATAGTAGTTTCTTCCTGGATTCCACCTGAATCGGTAAGAACCAACCGAGCCTTGGCCATTAAGGCCAAAAAGTCTAAATATCCCAATGGTTCGACAATTTTCATAGAACTCCAATCAGGTAATGCTTGCTTAAGTCTGTCACGAGTTCGGGGGTGCACGGGAAACAAAAGAGGCAGATCGGCAGAAACTTTCTGCAGGGCCAAGCCAATCTCGGTAAGAGTGGGAAGGTCATCGACATTAGCAGGCCGATGCAGGGTAACTAAACCATAGGAATCGGGTTCCAGATGAAATCGCTGCCAGGGTTTCCCAGCCAGGGCCTTGTCGAGATGGGCCATTAGACTATCAATCATCGTATTTTCAACAAAATGAATCTGACTTGGAGAAATTCCTTCCTTGAGGAAATTAACGTTTCCACTTGGTTCCGTCGTGAAAAGTATAGATGAAAGGTGATCGGTCACGATCCTATTAATTTCCTCGGGCATGGAACGGTCAAATGAGCGCAAGCCCGATTCCACATGAGCAACAGGAATGTGTCGTTTGGCAGCAACGAGCGCACAGGCAAGTGTCGAATTAACATCACCGGCAACGACAATCAGAGTAGGATTTTGCTCTAGGCAGAGTTTCTCGAAAGAAACCATAATACGGGCTGTCTGTTCCGCATGCGAACAAGAACCTACTCCCCAAAAAGTATCTGACTTGGGCATACCCAATTCATCAAAAAACACCGTCGACATTTGCGCATCATAATATTGTCCCGTATGCACACAAAGTTACCCCAACCCACGCCGATTGAGTTCGAGAATAACCGGCGCCATTTTCATAACAATTGGGACGAGCCCCTACAACGGTACAAATTTTAATCATAAGCAAGTTTCCAAATGGTCAATGAAGCGCCCGGCAATGGTGGTTCGATCAAAATATTGTTCAGCCACTCGACGACCATTCTCCCCTAAGGTCTTACGAAGATCGGGCTGAGCGTACAAAGTCCGAATGGCCTGAACCAGACTGGCGACATCTCCCGGCTCCACCACCATTCCAGTTTGATGATCGCGCACGATTTCGGCTGCTTCGCCACCCGCAATCAATATAACTGGGCGTCCGCTAGCCATGGCTTCATATAACTTGGAGGGGACGGCTCCAGTGATGTACATCTTTAGTGGAACCAATACAATATCAGCGGCGGCAACCAAAGCCGGAATCTCCCTGGCCGGGCGGGATTCCAGAAAACACACGTTATTCAAATCCCCCTGTTTGGCCTGCTCAACCAAGGATTTTTTTGTGGGCCCGCTGCCAATGAACACAAACTTCAAATTGACCTCTGTCCGAACCTGTTCTGCCGCAGCCAGGGCTTGCTCCAAGCCTTGAGCCAGGCCATGTAATCCGGCATATAACACCACACAATTCGTGCCACTGCCCATTATTTCGCACGCTTCTTTTGTCCTTCTCCCAGGATGAAACAGTTGTGTATCGACGCCATTGGAAAGATGAAAAGTCGGACGATCAGGAAAGCGGGTCCGAATGTCATCCATGATACTCTTGGATTGGCCCGTTATCAGCCATGCTTGCTGATAGCAAAATTTCTCCAGTCGTGCACTTAATCGATACGCAAAACTATTCTTATCCAATACCCCCAACTCCACTGCCGATTCAGGCCAGAGGTCTGAGACATTAAAAATCATTCGCGTTCGTTTTAACTTACTCAGAAGTGAAGCAGAAATTCCCAAAAAAAGTGGTGGACTTTCTACAAGCAAAAAGTCGGTGGATTTTAGTAAAAAACAACCCATGATTGCCGATGAAAAAACAAAGGTAAAGTAATTTGTAAGCCTATGAATCAAGTTCGCTTTTTGGGTGGGATAAACAAAAGTTCGTATAACATTGACTCCATCAATCTGTTCCCGCCGCAAAAGTCCACCATAACCTTGATAGATCTTTCCACTTGGATAATTGGGCATGGCCGTCAATACACACACCGAATGCCCGTTCTTAATAAAATTTTTCGCCAATTCAGATAAGCGGGCTTGTGGGGCACCAACTTCGGGAGGATAATATTGTGTTAAAAAAGTGATTTTCATTATCTTTTGGGGAGTTGGGTATACTTCCTCCGTTCCTCCATGACACACCTCCTAGCCTAGTATGAAGCTTTTCAGATGTAACCGTAAAATCAGGGAAAGACCAGTTTTGTATTCACAAGCCCAAGCATTCGGCTAGCAACGACCAAGGTCTACTAGCGTTTTAGGAACAACAGGCGACTTGCGCACAACTAGTGGGCTGTAACATTTGAATGTGAACCACCAGGGAGGAAAGAGACTGGTGAAAACGTATTTCTCATTAGAGCAATACAGTCTATAAACGTCCGTTACAGGCCACTGGTTTCGACAAACACGGAGTAACTTCTCTCCTCTTCTGTGTTTATTCCCTAGACTACCAAACCCAGCCATTCAACTTTTGGATAGGCTAAATTCACGTTGGAATTGATTGCAAAAGCTCCTGGTAAAAATCCGCAAGGCGATGGGCGATATTCTCAAGGGAAAGCCTTTGCATCCTCTGTCGTCCTTCAACTCTTTTCGACCCAGAATATACTAAAGCTAACTTGGCCGCCAGATCCGTATGGGTGGGCAAAGCAATGTAACACCCCTCGGTTCCTTGGATCTGTTCACGCACATCACCGACATCCACGGAAACAACAGGCAAATCGCAGGCAAGTGCTTCCTTAATAACAGTTGGAGACCCCTCATGCCGAGAGGTTAAAAGGATAGCATCGCTGGCATTCAGCCAGATAGGGACCTCGTCGTTGGTAACACCTCGGAGTTCTTGGAGTTTTGCATGGATGCCCAACTCATTTAATAAGGTGTCTATGGTACGCCGGGCCAAATAAGGACGCTTAACTGCGTCCGCAGAGTTACCATTGAAGAGAATGTTAAAACAATTTGGATCCCAACCTAGGCGGTCAAGACAGACCTTTCGGTCAAGAAGTTGAAAGCGATTCAAGTCAATCCCGCATGGAATAATGCGAACCTTAGAACGATTCACGAATTTTGGCAGAGCATCTTGAAGAATCTTTGATACAACAATAACGCCATTGGCTCGCCATGCTGCTCGCCATGAGGAATAAACTCCATAGCCTGCAATCATTTTTCTCACAAATCCAGACAAATGTTCTCCTAGAAGGTCCGACCCGTGGAACGTTACAACAGTCGGTCTATTGTTAACGGCTCTTGTCACAAGATCCGCCATTACCCCACCATACATTACATGAACGACATCAGGCTCGAAGTGTTTAATTCGAGAGTCAATTATTCGTCCCAGTCCTCGATAAACACTTCCCCCCTCCTGTTGACGATTAAGAAAGACCACTTCAACTTCCAAGCCAATCTGCCTAAGCCCTTTGATCTGCTGTTCCACAAAGGTACCAGAAGTCGGAAGGGTAAGGGTGGGATACATATTCGTAACGGCTAGAACACGCATGTTTTAGGATTCACCCTTAGCCTTTATGAACCAGAAGTTAACTACTTCTTCAAAGTAAATTTGTTTTATCCTACTTTATTACACACTACCTGTAACTCATTGGGCCTGGCTCTCGCATTTCACAGCACTGAAATATTCAAAGGCGGAGTGGGGCCATTGTTGATGATGAAACTTTTCTGTATAGCCATAACCGAAAATAGCCGCTGGGCGGCCTTTTTCGTAATAACAAAACTGCACTGGGAGATCAACTCGCTTTTCAAGGTGGCAAACAAGCTCTCAACTATGGAATTGTCTCAACAATTTCCAGGCCGACTCATCGAACCTCTGAAGGCTTAACGATTGAAGCTGGAGCTATTATGATGCCGTAGTCAGAATGATGCAGGAGGCAGGGAAAGACGGGATGCATTGCTGGACGGCCATTCGCAGCGCCGTGCTTGTTAGCCGAGAGGAAGCTATGGACTAGCCTACTAAGTGCCGAGAATAGAGATTGACCTGTCTTTTTGATAGTGAGACAAAAATGAGGTACAACGTGAGTCGTTCTCACAAGGAGGGAACGACATGGAGAAGCGGACCCGACGGGTATTCACTCCGGAACAGAAGTTTGCGAAGTTGAAGGACATCGAGATGTTTCCGACAGTAAAGGAGGGATTAGAGAAACACCAGCTCTGTCATTCCGTGTATCAGAAGTGGAAGCGGCAATTGGCTGTGGGGGTGCGGGCCTCCCTGCGGAACAGCAAACCGCTGAAGGCATCGGATCTCCGGCGCTCGGAGGCCGAGAACAAGAAACTCAAGGAGGTGGTGCTCAATCAATCCTTGATCATCTGTGAGTTAAAAAAAGAGATGAACTTGGAGTGAAGGGGAAGGGGCACCGGATGAGCATGCAGCAGGACGCGGTGATTCGGATCGTGGACGAACAACACCAGCAAGGGCGAAAGGTGGGCGAGGTGTTGGCCACGTTAGGGATCAAACGAGCCACCTATTACCGGTGGAAGAAGGGCAGAGACTAACTGCTTCGTTTTCCCCGGCTGACGTTGCCTCTACTCCCCGCAGAACAGAGCGGGACCGACGAGATGAAAGCGACCTATTCTTGCGTATCGCCATCGCCGGATTCAAAGCCTGTTGCAGGCTGAAGGGTGCTATGTATCCACCTCGGCCGTCTATATGTACTTAAAGAAGCGGGGCTAGATTGAACCGTATAGCAGGCGGGAAGCCCTGTTGAAGCACCCGTGCTACGAGATCCGGCAGCGGAATCTCTTGTGGGGCGGCGATTGGACGAAGCTAAGCATCGGGCATGTGCAATGGTATCTGCTCACGGTCATCGATTGGTTCTCCCAGTATCTGATTGCTTTCGACGTGGTGCCCACCGTCAACACTTCGCATGTGAAGGCCGTCTATCGACAGGGGTTGCAGGCCCATGGGATTCCTCTGGGAGCCGAACGCAAACCGGACCTCCGAGTGGATCGGGGCTCGCCGAATACCTCCTGGGTGACGAAAGAGTTTTTTCAGGATCTCGAAGCCGATCTCTCATTTGCCCGCGTCCGCCGTCCCACAGATAATGCCATCATGGAACGGTTTTACGGGAGCATCAAACAGGAGGAGATTTATGTGGTGGAGAATTATCCAGATGAGACCTCCGTCCGCGAGGAGATCGGGCGGTATATCGATCACTATAACCATCGCCGCCCTCATCAGGCTTTACTGAACCTTACGCCAGGGTAGTTGCATCAGATCAATAACAAAACGGTGTTGCACCAGGAACGCCAGACCTTAAAGCGGGCCGCCCGGGAACGGCGACGGGCT
>JAGQKG010000212.1 GCA_020430245.1 Nitrospira sp. | reverse complement strand
CAACATTCCTCTGAGAGCTTTTCGGGATCCAAAATCTTATGATTTCCCCTGAGCGAAGCAGGAAATTCAAAAGGGCCCGTCCAGTCCTGAGGCTTCTCGAAGGAAATACCGCAGCCGCTTGGGCGGCTGCGGAGCGTACAGAGAAGTACGTCGGCACGACCAAGCGGCGTGAACCCCGCCGCCGAACTTTTTCCGACACTTTTCTAGCGTACGATCTGGGCTTTGGCTCCGCTGGCAATGGGCTCCTGAGTCGTTGCCATAATGGGGGTCAAAAAGCGTGACTCTGCTTTGTAATGGTAAAGATCCGTAGCAGGATCGTATTCGAGGATCTGGCTTCGCAAGGTGCCCTGATAGGTAAAGGCTTTCTCGCCAGGGGGAACAGTAAAATTGATCGTCTCGGTTGTGGCCGTTGAGTATTGTTCGGTAAAGGAGATAGAAAAGCCCACGGTGAATTTTCCCTTCACCAGCACAACGCCCGCCTCAAACGTTGCGCCGATATCGATCTTCTGTGTGCTGGAAAAGATAAAGCCGGTCGTCACACTTTTTGCGTAGGAGGATGTGGCCTTGGAATGGGTATTGTCGATGCTTCCAATATTTTGGAGATCGGGAGAAAAGAGGACCAGTACCTGCGCCTTTTGTGAATCGGCTGCCAACGGCAGACTTTTGCGGAATGCGGCGGCATCGGCCGGGGGGCGCTGGTCATAGATTTCCACCGTAGTATCTTTGACTGGAATGCCGTCCAGTTGGCCTCCCTTGCCGCCAAAAGCATTCCCCTTAAAATGGGCCTTCGCGGCCGCGAGGTCCGCATTCATGACGTTAAGGTCGCTGTAGAGGACCGCCCGCGCATCAACCGTCAGGGTCGTATCGTGTTTCATCGCCTCTTTTTTTTCTTTGTAGTCTTTGATGATCAGATGCCAATCCACGGCAAGCACCCCGATGGCATCCGCCTCCTTTTTAATGGGATCGTAGTTCTCGACAAGAAAGACGACGCGACTGTCCTTTTTGTTGTAATCCTTGGCACTGGCATCGTTCAGAGGGCTGATTGCGTTGGAAAACACAGACTTAATCGAATCTTTATTCAGCCCCTTGATCAGCGCGGACGATGCGGTCACCGCCAAGCTGGTAAAGGCATCCTTGATGGCGTCCACCGAATCGTAGCGGCGGACAAATTTTTCATGATCGTAGGTTCCGGTAAAGCTGGGCCGGTTGGCGCGAAGCCAATCGAAGTGTTCCGCATAGATCAGATATTCCAGATCGGCCGCATAGCCTAACGCCGTGCTGTCCGGTTCCCAATTTCCGACCGATGATTCGGTCCAATCACCGACCAGGCCTTTGATCCGGATTTCTCCTTTTTCCGTGGGTTTGAGGATTTTGTAGGTTTGGATGAGCCCGTCCGGAATGGTGGACTCAACCTCTGAAATAAATTTTGCCAGCATTTTCTTGTCGGTGTATTTGCAAGTGAGACCGATGTTGTTCAGTTGTTTTTGGAGCACATCGGGCGTGAGTTCTGTCGGTTTGGCTGAAGAGAGGTCGATCTTAATTGTTTTTCTGGGGATTGGCATAGGCTTTCCTTCCTGAAATACTGCTGAAGTGAGTAGGAGCACGGATTGGTGAAACGTGTTCTGCCGACTCTGCCATGTGAGTCAACAGAAATGAGATAAATACACACTGCATTTTCAGTGAATGGGCGTGGTGTTTCTCTTGTTGTCTACAGTGGCTGTCCGGTCTTCAACGTACTGCTTCGGATGTCTGCCGTGTCGGAGCGTACGCGGAGTATGCCAGCAGGGTCACGTGAGTGCAACACTGCAGAGTGAAGAATCCGTGCCATAATCCACACGGATTGAAAATCATCCAGAAACAAATAAGGAGGACCGTGGAAATATTGTTGTCTCGAAGAATGAAGCCTTGGTGTCGGGCCCACGGGCTCTGAAACCAAAGGCCTGTTCTGAGTCGGGTCCATGGAACCTCGTCGTTTGGGGACGAAACCCAGGAAGACCTCAAAAAGGCAAAGACGCCCCACGCAAGTGCTCGGCTCCCGGGCCGAACCCCGGCATCTATAAAAACTTTCCTATCACCTCAGGCAATGGTGAATAGACATTCCTTTTCCGCAGTCAGTCCATGTCATTACTCTTCTCTTAATCTCTCTCCCCACTCCAATTCTTCTCACATCATTCAGCTTCATTCTCCATTCACCGATAAAGGCAATAAACACCACATTCCCAATTCCCGCGTTGACACTGAGAGCCAATCCCTATGGACCAGGCCACCAGAACACGCCTCGAACGCAATATCTTTCCCCCCGCGCATCAAGCCTGTGAACCATGGGACACTTTTCCGTGGCACACAGGCCGCGGCGGAGCCATCGATACGCACGTGACACATTCATCCCAAGCGCTCGCGATTGATGTCTTCGGCACCATTAAAACCTCATCTGATTGCGATGCGATTCTCGATGCCCTGGCAACAAATCTGGGGGTGCCGACCGGCCGTCCCTGGGAGATCACCTTGGAATGGCGCGCGCGCGCATCATTGCTCAATGAACCTCGTCCGACCCAAGTAGATGTCTATGTGGAAAATCCCCACTCCGTGATCCTGTTTGAATGTCAATTCACCGATCAGGATGGAGGAGCGTGCTCGCAAACGGTGCGGCGCAATGGCTCCGTCCCGTGCAACGGAAACTACGCGCGGCAAGCCAACCGAGAAATCGACATGACCAGTCGTTGCGCTTTAAGCGAAAAAGACATTCAGTATTGGGACGTCATTCCGAAGGTCTTTCACCTCGATGCCCAAACAGATTACCGCCCCTGCCCATTCGCGGGACCGGCCTACCAATGGATGCGCAATCTCGTCGTGGCCTATAAGCTGGCGCGACAAAAAAATAAGCAACCGGCGGTGGTCATCGTCTATGCGGATAGCGCCGATCTGCCCATGGCCCAAAAGGTCAAAACCCATGAATGGCATGAATTCACCCGGACGATCAGACAGGACCAGGTCCCGTTCCACGTGCGGTCGTATCAAGAGATTCTCATGTGTGCGCAAAAGACAGCCAGAGACAGCAGCGGGCCGGATACCGTTTGGATAGCGTTACAAGAATGGGTCAACAGAAAAATATTCCGTAGCAATAAACACCGGAGGAAACCACAGGGAAGGAGCCGCACCACACGACAGACGGTCTCGCAAAATAGAAGATAAGCATCCCGCCTTCGCTTGTGTAGCAATCTGAAGGCGTCATTTCGAATAAATGCAATCGAGCCTCTCTCTCCTCCCGCTCAGTTATCCCCCTATGTTGTAAGCAAACCTTTCTCTTCTCATTGTCATCCTGAGCGAAAGCGAAGGATCTGTGCCCCAACCACTTCACGCCGGTTTCACAACAGGCGTTCTCATCCTACACAGCACCTTTTTTGTCCGACCGCTGTCGGCTGGCCCAAGTAGGGACGCTCTTCTCAGCTAGCGGACCGTGTCTGAGCCCGACGAAATCATTCACCTTCCCCGCTAGCCTCTCCTGGCCTGGTGGCATGGCCGAGCCGTGCAACCGGCACCAGAGAAAAGGCGGGCAGTGTTTGAGCCCTTCGGCGTTGGCTCAGGATAATCTCCGTGTGTCGGTCCGCCCTTCCTGGGTTTGGCTCGGTACACGTTGATTTTGATCGGACGCCTGCCGTCTGGCCCAAAGGAGGGACGCTCTTCGCATCTAGCGGACCTGTTTGAGCCCTGCGAGTTGGGCCGCTCTTTAAAGAGTTGCGTCCCTCCTCTTCAATGAGGCCAAACGGGGCGGCGTTGAGCCTAGTGCGTCTCGAAGAGCGCGACCCTTGTTTGGTCACTTTTGCCTCCACAACAAAGGTGACCCCCTTCGGGATGTGCTAGGCAATACCTCGTCGTCCGGGGTCGAAACCCCGGCATCAAACAGTATGCAACGAGAAGGCGTGATGAGGAAGAAATCCCGGAGCGCTATTCCCCCGAAACGCGTGCTGACTACCTGGTGGTATTATTATTTGATATAGATCACGCCCGTCCCCGTTTTTCGCGAATGTCGGTCTTGGACATGCCCTTCAGTGCTCCCTTCAGGTTTTTAATCGGCACTTCCGGTACCAGGGTAATGACTCCACCCTTTTCTACAACCTGCAAACGCTGCTGAGGACTGAGGTGAAGTTTTTCCCGCACGTCCTTGGGAATCACAATTTGAAATTTCGGTGAAATCGTGGTCGTGGCCATATCAAACCTCCTTACCAATTCATGATCTGCCATGCTATCGACATTCGGTTGCCTAGTCGAGCGCGGGGTCTTTCGCAAAGACTTGTCTTTGTCTCATTGTGAAACAATTTTCATCCGGATAACGAGAGTTAACCCAATGCCATTTGAATGGATCTTTTATGAAACTGAAACACTGTCAATCGGTTGAATGAGACGGTAAATGCGTGGGGCAGGCGAAAGAGCCTAAGGGACTGACTTCAGGATACACTGCCGGCGGGTTGGGCGTTTTTGATGAGGACGGTGGGTTGCGGATTGTTTGGGGGGACAGGTAAGTGTTCGGTTTGTAAGAGGGTGATATGCTCATCCATTCCCCAACGAGCGTGATACAGGCAATCTTCAATGGAATGCCCTGTGCCCGAAAATCCTTCGAGATCCGGCGAATAAAATCCGAAAAATGTGGGATCGTCGGTTGCTTCAATGATAAGAGAATAGGGTAAATCAATCATAGGTTGTTCCTTTATTGCTTGATTCGGGCAGCCTTCAAAATGGCATGACATGTTCCCGATGGGACCTCTTTTTTACCATGATAATCCACGCGAATGAGTTTGTCATGACCACGTTTCTGATAATATCGAATGGAGCCTTTCTCTTTTAACAATTAACAAGGAAATTTCCTAAGTCCTGAACGATTCGCCTTCTGTAGTCCGACGCCTGCCGGCTGGCCCCAAGGGAGAGACGCGCTTCGCATCCGGCGGACCTTTTGTTTGAGCCTTGCGAGTTGGTCCGCTCTTTAAAGGGTTAGCGTCCCGCCGCTTCAATGAGGCCAGACGGGGCGTCAATGGTTTTGGGTCCTTTTGCCGAAACAAAAGGACCTCGGCTGACGGGCCGAACACCCGGCATATAAGGAACACAGTGGAAAGAGGAGTTAGACTGAAACTTCGACGTATTCGACCTGGCAACTCGGAGGTGGGAGGGGTTGGCCATCGGCCAGTATTCCTTCAAGATGGAATGCAATCGCTTCTCGTATGAGTGTTTCCGTTGCATCCAGGGTCGCCCCGGTTGCCACACACCCAGGTAAATCCGGCACATATGCCGCAAAGTTTGCAGGCGATTTTTCAATCACAATGGCATATCGCATACGGTCCCCCTACTTTTTCCAGCCGGCTTGTTTGAAAATACTATTCAAGGTCCCTGGTGGCAGTTCATCGCTGGGTTTTCCCGCCACCGTTACACGGCCAGCTTTAGTGGAATGTTTAAATTGTCGATGACTGCCTTTGGTTGCCACAAGGAACCACCCATCCTCCCGGAGCTTATTGAGCAATTCTGCAATTTTCACTAAGTCATCTTACCCTACCGCCAGATTATTTCCAATCAAGACTTATGGGAAGGATTTGGCAGACTTTCCACTTGGCATCCCCGCCGGTCGTCACCGGAATTCCATCTTTATTCCCGACGAAGGGATGACAGGCAGTGGCGGACAGAATAGATGAGGCAGTTCTATCACTAATCACCTTCAGGTCGGCTACCCGGGCCGGCGCTTCAACTAGTCCCATTGTTCCGACGCCTGCCGGCTGGCCCCAAGCAGGGACGCTCTTAGCAGCTAGCGGCCCTTGTTTGAGCCCGGCGAGTTGGGCCGCTCTTTTAAAGTTTGGCGTCCCTCGGCTCTTAATGAGGCCAGACGGGGCGTCAATGGGTTTGGCCACTTTGACCAAAACCAAAGTGGCTCGGCTGCCGGGACGAACCCCGGCATCTAAATGTCATCGCGCTGCGCCGCCTCAAACAACGCATTACACTCCTGTTCCAGAATCCCCCCAATCACTTTCGTATTCCGAAAAGGAGTCCGTCGCGCCACCTCTTCAGCCCGAATATCGATTTGCCGCCACCCGATGAGCAAAAAACCTCTCATAGAACCGAATCCTTACATCAAGGTGTCGGAGACGTATCGGCAAGCATTGATCACCAACATCTCCAGCTCCACCGCCATTAAAACCGGGGTGCCAGTCGAAGCAATC
>JAGQKG010000211.1 GCA_020430245.1 Nitrospira sp. | reverse complement strand
TCGCTGCCGCTGCCTTGCAGACAATTGAACGCACCAGGGCTTTCAGCGATGACGTGTTCGATCACATCACTAAAGACCTCGTGATCACCCCCCGCGATCGGCACCTGGCGTTTGAGTTGGTCTATGGAGTGTTACGGCATTACCTCACCCTGGATTGGCGATTGGATCAGGTCTCCCGCAAACCCATGATCCGCCTGCCACTGACGGTCGCTACAACGCTACGGGTGGCTGCCTATCAATTGCTCTATCTCGATCGTATTCCGGCTTCCGCCGCGGTGAATGAAGCCGTTCAGCTGATCCGGAAACAGCCCGGCCACAATTGGTCCGGTTTCGTGAATGCCGTATTGCGCAATCTACTTCGGCAACCTGTTCCGCCCATTCCCGATCCGGCAGTCGATGCCACCCTGGCTCTCTCTATTCGCTATGCGTGTCCCCCCTGGTTAGTTGAGCGCTGGCGACAATCCTTCGGACTCGCACAAGCCGAACACCTTTGCCAACAGTCTGTTGGCATTCCACCGTTAACGATTCGAACGAATTCCCTTCGGTGTTCCCGTTCCGATCTGCTTTCCCGCCTCCAATCGGAAGGAATCCTTGCACAGGAAACCACGGTGAGTCCCGTCGGGTTGACCTTGGGCAAATGTGGCAATCCGGGAGAATTGTCCGCCTTGAAGGACGGTTGGTGTTACGTGGAAGATGAAGCCGCCCAACTCATTCCCTTGCTCGTTGACCCTCAGCCCGGCGACCGCATTCTTGATGCCTGTGCGGCTCCCGGAGGAAAAACCACGCACCTGGCTCAGTTGATGAAGAACCAAGGGACCATCGTGGCACTTGATCGTCATCAAGGACGGCTAGATCGGCTCCTTTCAAATTGTGCCAGGCTGGGGATCTCCATCGTTCAGCCTGTTCACTTTGATCTAGGCCCATCTTCTACCCAGGACCAGACTCACGATTTCTCAAGGACCCAACCCAGGGCTCAAACCATGCTGGCCCAACCGTTTGACCGCATTCTGGTCGATGCCCCCTGTTCTGCTCTCGGTATCCTTCGGCGACACCCGGAAGGAAAATTAATAAAATCATTATCGACCATCCAACATGCCCAAGTTCTTCAACGCGAAATTTTGGATCGGGCCTGCGACCTCTTGAGACCAGGGGGAATCTTGGTCTATAGTGCCTGCTCAGTCGAACCGGAGGAGACCACGGAGATCATCTCCGGTTTTTGCCAGGTACATCCGGAACTTTATCAGGAATCCGTCACACCTTGGGTGCCCGCCGCCGGGCAATCACTCATCACTGGCCCTGGGCATTTGTGTACGGCCTTTCAGACGTTGAACATGGACGGATTTTTTGCGTGCCGATTGAAAAAATCTGAATGATAATGCCAGTGACACCTGTAATATCTCCTTCTATTCTGTCTGCTGACTTTGCCCGGCTCGCGGAAGCCGTTCAGATGGTAGAAGCAGCCGGTGCGGATTGGATTCATGTGGATGTGATGGATGGCCACTTCGTTCCCAATTTGACGGTTGGTCCGCCTATGGTTGAAGCGCTTCGCAAGGTGACTTCCTTACCACTAGATGTTCATCTGATGATGACGAACCCGGATGCCTTTATTCCTGAGTTCGCCGATGCCGGAGCAGATCTATTGACCGTGCATGTCGAAGCCTGTCCGCATTTACACCGGACCGTTCAATCAATTAAGGAACGACAGGTCAAAGCCGGAGTGTCCTTGAATCCGGCAACCTCGGTCACCGCCGTTGAGGAAATACTTGTCGACGTGGATTTAGTCCTGGTGATGTCCGTGAATCCCGGGTTCGGAGGGCAACAATTTATCTCTTCCAGCCTGGATAAAATCAGACGGATCCGGACCATGATGAACAATTCCCGCAGTTCAGCTCACTTGGAAGTGGACGGGGGAGTCAATCTGACCAACGTGGCGTCGGTGATTCACGCTGGCGCGAATGTTCTGGTTGCCGGTTCCGCCATTTTCGGGAGCAAGAATATTCCCGAAACCATTCGACAGATGCGAACCGCCGCTCAGACCGTGATTGTCTAATCGGGCCCATGAATTCCGCCAATAATACCGACAGCCTTCATCCTCTCGAAATTCAGGTCCTACGTGAATTGGGGAAAGATCCTCAGCCACTTTCAGACCTTCAACTAGCCAACCATACGGAACTCGCTCCCTCACAAATCAGTATGGCCGTCGGGTGGCTGCTTACCAAACAATTGGTGAGCCTGTCGTCCGAAACCACGACGACTTATGTGTCCCTCACCACGGTCGGAACCCAATACCACCAGCCTGGCTCTTCTCCACTTGAATGGATTCTTCGTGAGGCGGGGGATGCCGTGCCGAGCGGACAATTGCTCACCGTGAAAGATCTTCAGGCCAAGGGAAAATTCCACCCGTCCGAGCTGAGCCGGGCGATCGGGATTCTTAAGAAAGAAGGGGTCCTTCAGATGGGGGCAGGGGGAATGCTGGAAATAACCAGCAAGGCCAGCGAAACGGAAAGGAATTTGCGAAGCCTGCTTGATCAGATCCATAAAGGGCCACGCCCCCTGGATTCGTTTGCTTCCGATCACCAAGCGTTGCTTCGGCTATACGCGGTTAAACGCGGCAATACGCAAGAACCCTTTCGCATCGATGATTATACCGAACGGACCTATGTCCTCACAGCTGAGGGCCGCAATCTTCTTCCCCATTTACGGGAAGGGGCCGCCCAAGAAATTTCTCAATTAACCCCGGAACTCTTAAAAGACGGATCCTGGCGGAATGTGTCCTTTCGAAAGTACTCCATCAACCTTCGACCTCCTCGCCTGGCGGTCGGCAAACGCCATTCCTATCGGGAATTCCTGGATACCGTGAAGTACAAGCTCACGAGCATGGGATTTCAGGAAATGCGTGGCGAACTCATTGAGACCGAATTTTGGGACATGGACGCACTCTTCATGCCTCAGTTCCATCCTGCTCGTGCCATCCATGATGTATATTTTGTCAAAAATCCTAAGATGGCCAAGAAGATTCCTGAGCCGTTTCACAGCCAGGTTGGCCAAGTCCACCGGGATGGCGGCACCAGCGGATCAAAAGGATGGAAGTATGAATATGACAGCGAGCGCGCCAAACGCCTGGTGCTCCGCAGCCAAGGCACCGCCGTCTCCGCTCGAACTTTGGCCCAAAATCCGCCGATTCCCAGCAAATTTTTTTCTATTGCCCGATGTTTTCGTTATGACAATGTCGATGCGACGCACGCCACAGACTTTTTTCAGGTAGAAGGGATTGTGCTCGGGTCCGATATCAACTTTCGAACACTCTTGGGCCTCCTGCAATTATTCGCCACCGAAATGGCACAAGCCAAGGAGATTCGATTTTTTCCAGCGTATTTTCCCTTTACCGAACCTTCAGTGGAATTGCATGTCCGTCATCCAAAACTTGGATGGATGGAACTGGGGGGCGCTGGGCTTTTCCGTTCTGAAGTCACCGTCCCTTTGGGGGTGACAGTCCCCGTGATTGCCTGGGGACTCGGATTGGACCGGATGGCCATGGTGGCCCTTGGCATACAAGACATCCGCGATTTATTCACCTCAGACCTAGAAGCGGTCCGCAATATGCGCCGTCAATTTTAACTACCCATAATGCCAACCATTTCCCTTTTCCAAAAAGATTTGTGTCAACTTGTCGGTCGTACCGCCTCCATGTCCGACATTGAACAATGGATGCCCTATGTGAAAGGAGAGGTGAAAGACGTCTTACAGGATACTGGTGAAGTGCGCGTGGAGCTTCAAGATACCAATCGGCCTGATCTATGGTGCGTGGAAGGGATTGCCCGACAAATTCGATCCGTGTTGAATAAAGGGATGCCCCCTTACACCTTTTTTTCGGATAAAAGGGGCGCGAAACGACGGATTCAAGTGGCTCAGGGCATGGAAGCCGTTCGACCCTATGTCGCGGCTTGCGTCTCACTAGGATATGCCATGACAGCCGAAGGTCTCGACCAATGCATTCAAACCCAAGAGAAATTAGCGGATGCCTTTGGACGAAAACGTGAAACGGTTTCCATCGGCCTTTATCGCTACTCTTCCATTTCATTTCCTGTCACGTATGGCCTCGTGAAGCCCGATGAAATTCGATTTACGCCATTGGGATTTGACGAAAAAATGACTCCACAGGAAATTCTGACCGTCCATCCTAAGGGGCTTGAATATGGATCCATCCTCGCTGGATGCGACCGGTTGCCACTCCTATGGGATTCGGATGGGCAGGTATTGTCCTTTCCCCCCATTATCAACAGTCGGGAACTTGGTGAAGTGCGATTGGGAGACACGGATTTATTCGTGGAGGTCACAGGAACCGATCTGAGTATGGTTGTGTTGGCCTTGAACATTTTTGCCTGCAATTTAGCCGATCGTGGGGCGGCCATCGAATCGGTGGATATTACGTATCCATACGAAACGGAGTTCGGCAAAAGCGTTAAAACCCCCCTGAGCATGAATCAGTCGCAACGAATTTCCCTGGAGGCAATCGAACAGGCCTTGGGAATGTCCCTAGGCTCGGAGGTGATTCAGGAGGCCCTAGCCTCCTATGGGTACCAGGTGAAAGCAACCAGGCAATCCGTCTCTGTTACTTTACCCGCCTTTCGAAACGATTTCATGCATGTGATGGATGTGGCGGAAGATGTCGCCATCACGCGAGGTTATGATTCGTTTTCCCCGATTATGCCCCAGACCTTCACCGTTGGAAGTCTCTCCCTGGAAGAACAGACCAGCGATCGTATTCGCGATCTTCTGGTCGGATTTGGTTTTCAGGAAATTTTTTCCAATATCATGGCTTCTCATCAGGAATTGGTGGACAAAATGCGTATCGCCGATACGGATTATGGACGGCTGGTGGAAGTGGATAACGTGATGTCTCAAACCTATGCCTGCCTAAGACCTTCCATTTTGCCGTGCCTGCTTCGGGTAGAAGCCCTATCGCCTCGTGCCTTTTATCCCCATCTGTTATTTGAGGTTGGAGAAACAGCTCAATTGGATTTGGAAGCCAATATGGGTTCTCGCACGACACTGTCCATAGCGGCCATTAGCGCCAATTCCGGAGCAAATTTTTCAGAGATCCACAGCTATTTGGATTTATTGATGTATTACATGGTGTGGCCCTACGAGCTGGAGCCGGTTACTCATCCTTCATTTTTAGAAGGACGAGTCGGCCGAATCCGTTGTCAGGGGCATGCAGTGGGATATATCGGAGAGTTTCACCCGGAAGTGCTCGAAGCCTGGCAAATCGACATGCCCACTTCCGGGTTTGAATTTGAGATACGAAAACCCGAAGCTTAAGCGGGGACGGGCTGCCCCTCTCCTTTGGTGAGCGCCACGAGGTGAGAAAAGCCTTGAGGATCGTGAATCGCCATTTCTGAAAGCATTTTTCGATTTAACAACACATTAGCTTTCTTCAGCGCATTCATGAACTGACTGTAGGTGACTCCTTGTGCCCGGACGGCCGCGTTGATCCTGGTAACCCAGAGCTGCCTGAAATTACGTTTTCTCTGTTTTCGTCCGGCATAAGCATAAGCTTGTCCCTTATCCACTGATTCAGTGGCCGTCCGGAAAAGCTTACTTTTTCCTCCATATTGGCCACTCGCCAGTTTGAGCCGCTTTTTCCGGCGCTGTCGAGTTTGTGGCCCCCCTTTTACCCTTGGCATGACACATTCTCCTTTATTCTTGAAATGTTACTTATAAGGGAGTAATCGAGACAGTGAAGTTCTGTCTTCCTTTCTGACCTCAACTGCCCCGCTGAGCCTGGATTTTACTCCAGGTGCCTTGGAAGTGAGGATATGACGCATTCCTGCCTTCCGCCGCATCCACTTACCCGAGCCGCTTCGTTTAAATCGCTTACTGGCTCCTGAGTGATTTTTTAATTTCATTTTGGCCATATCTTATTTCCTTTTTTTCAACGACAGACAAATTGCCAGACTTGCTCAATTCGCTAATTATTTGGGAGCGACCACCATGTAAAGATTCCGGCCTTCCATTCTGGGAGGACTTTCAATATTCCCTGCGCCTTTTAACTCCTCAATAACCTTCTGGATCGCTTTGAACCCAAGCTCTTGATTGGCCATTTCTCGACCGCGAAACATAACCGTAACTTTGGTCTTATTCCCTTCTTCCAGGAAGTCCCGTATTTGCCGGACCTTCGTCTCCATGTCGTGCTTGTCTGTCCGAGGCCGAA
>JAGQKG010000210.1 GCA_020430245.1 Nitrospira sp. | reverse complement strand
CGGCCCGCCCCTAATCGAAAGGAAAATGGTGAATTACGATCTTTAGAGCTATCGAATTTTTTTCCGTCGGTGAGTGTCCCCGTATAATGGACAATGGCGGTTTCTCCCGCATGGGCTTCACGCCCCGAACCAATGGCGAGATCGACATACTGTAATCCAGAAGGCGTGGTCACCATTGCTTCTTCCGCAGCCTTCCCAGACAGAGGATTCAATACAAATATAATGAGGAGGAGGATCCAAGATCCTATAATAAATACGGGTAATCGAAGACCTGATTGTAACCTCATACCGTTTTTCATGAACCTCTCTCTTTGCTAGTGTGAAACGTATCCGATGCCATGCCCATTTTTGATGGGCGAGGCACTTCCTCGTAAAACAGCGCCATACTGGCCGTATAGCCATGCAAAAAATTCTTTCCGCTCACGGGGCCAATTTCCCCACCCGCAAAGAACCCCGCGATCGGCATGGTCCCCATTTGTTGTTGCAGAGTGGATACATCATGGTGAGGAGTTTCGAAAAATCGCCGCCCACGGCCATTACAACTAAATAACAACGCGCCCTTTGGCAGACTGTCCGGATGGGTCACCCGCTCCTTGGATAAGAGTAAATGGAAGTCTTCACTCGCGGCATGAGCATCTCGAACATGGAACTGAATCGTCTGGCCCTCTTGGACAAAGTCTGCGATGGCGAGACTCCCCGATTGTCGATCGGCTCCTAACAGACCACGGATTAAAAAGTCCCCCTGACCGAATTCCGGTCGGTGTTCATCAATGGCAATGCCCACTTGAAGGCCGTGCGCCGCTTGTTGTTGTGCGTGTTCATCCAACGCTTTTAAGGTGGTTTCCAACCGTTCCAACGGCGGGATTCCCCCAAGTTCCTGAATGACATTCCGATCGACCTTGGTCACAACATATCGTTCCCCAATAGCTTGACACCCTTGGGACACCACCGTCCGGATTTCCACTCCACCCTGAACAGCCACTCCTACGACCCCGGATCCAATAATGTCCCGATTAAAGACCAAGCGGCTTTCCCCGACATCCATGCCTCCACTGGCAATTCCTCCAATGGCGGAGGAGCCAGGAGCATGTTCCTCCAACAAGGCCAATAATTCATCTATGGGGGTAGAAAACGGATCGGCAAAGAGAAAAAACGTGCAAGGATGATTGGTGGCTTCTAATGCCATCGGCCAGCCCTTTAGTGACGCCACCTCACCCTCTGATTTCGGAGTTAACATGAATGGAACCACTCGCATGTCGGTGTTTCTCAGGCCCCAGAGTACCAGACCAGGATGTTCTTCTATTTCTTGATCCTCCCCAATGATCCCTTGCCCCATACACCCCACCAGTGTCTGAGGACGAAGATTTTCGTGGATGATTTCGACCATGTGCTGAATGTCCGAGGAAAAATGGGGAGAAAAAAAGACAAATGCGAGATGACACTCCGCTTGGCCCAAGGCCTCATGCACGGATGCAGCCACCGCATGAGCGGCTATTTCAGGATGAGCTTCTTGGGAAAGGGCAACGTGACACTGCATCATGATTAAATTGCCTCGAAGTCTAGCAATCCCCGCCAAACGATGTCCATGAAAGAGGTTTGGTGAATTTCGGCTTTTTTTCCTCTCCTGTCCAGATAAAACTGAAGCACATTCACTCTAGACATCAGTGCTTACTGAGTTGAGGAACGATACGCATTTAAAATTGAACGGAGTCTTTCTATAGAGATCGCCTCAAAGCGTCGTCCATCTCTCCCTGTAACCGTGGTGGCTTGTAGCAAGGCATTGAGAATAGCCTCTTCCGTAGCCTCCACTGTGGCTTGAAACAAGGGGTTTATATGCGTATCAGCAAGGTGAGCCATAAAAAATGTCGGTTGTTCCGGATAATGAGGAATCACATTGCCGGTGGAAAACGCCAAGACAAAATCTCCACTGCCATGATGGGAAATGGACCCCGTTCGCGCCAATCCTATGGTAGCCCGGCGGGAGAGTCTAGACAGTTGGCGTGCATCAAGGGGAGCATCCGTCGCAATGATGATGATAATGGATCCGCTATCCTGCCGCCTTTGGGTAGCCTCTCCCGGAAACTCGTCCAGAGCTGTTACAGGCAATTTTTTTTGGTCTTTTGGTGAAACGGTTGCTAAGTTCGTATTATAGACTTGGCCCACAGGGACTCCCGAGATTGTTAATTCATGACGACGGCCATGGTTAGCATTCACCAATACGCCGACACGATATCCTCCTTCTTCGGATGGAAGTACTCGAGAAGCGGTACCAATGCCACCTTTAAATTGATAGGATACCATCCCCGTCCCTGCCCCAACGGACCCTTCTGGAACCGGACCTATTGTTGCCGTTTCCAGGGCGTGGACCACATCTTCCGGAGACACATGCCTTCCCTGACTGTCATTCAGTCGACTATCGTCGCATTCAGCCACGACAGGCGTGAGCGTATCATCAGATATCCCAATGTCAGGATAGCGCTGAATCATCCAACTCATGACCCCATCTGCTACGCGAGGGACATTCAAGGTATTCGTTAACGCAATGGGATATTCTAAAAACCCTGATTCCGCAACCCAGGCTAACCCTGTCATTTCCCCTGTCCCATTTAATACAAACGCTCCAGCTGGAACTTTGTGATGCCAGACATCGTCACGCGGGATTATGACGGTCACCCCCGTCCGAATCGGGCCTTGACCTACCTGCAAAGCCCCCTCGCCTTCATGAATGGTAACATTCCCCACCTTCACCCCTTGGACATCGGTAATGGCATTCATTTCTCCTGGGGCATACCGGCCTATCCGTATCCCAAGATCCCTTACATGTGGACGGGTTTCTTCTGGTGCCAGGGTGGCAGATGGATGGGGGAATACCGCAGAGACAGGCCATGCCCATCCTATTCCTAAAATACTAAAAAGACAGGCCTGAATCCCATGCCTCAATCTGGGAAAACGCATATTGCCAGTTCTACCTGTCCTCAAGGCCAGTGGCTCTAACAGGGAATAAGCAGTTCAATAATTGATTAGGTAAAGGACGGAGACGTCCATGAAAATTCTTTCTCATACATATGGTAGGCGGTATTTTGAAATCCGAGGTTGACATAGGCCTGGTGGGCCTGATGGTTATTCTCTTCCACATAGAGACGATATCCGCAAATAGGCTCCTGGTTTAAATACGCTTGGCTTTGCACGTACTCATAAAGTTGTCGAAAGATTTGCTGTTGACGCTGATCTGGATGCACATACACACTTTGAAGCCACCAAAAGTTCCCGTTTCGCCAATCGCTCCACTCAAAGGTGACGAGTATCTGACCAACTACAATGGATCGGGCATCCTCAAGAGGTTTTTCAGCAACCGCATACCATCCTTTCCTGGCATCTTTCAGAATTGCCGAGACCCCCAACTCAAGCACCTGGACCTCCAATGCACGGTTTTCAGTCTCCCTGGCTAAAGCCATATTGAAACTGACAATAGTCTTCAGGTCAGACATGGTTGCCCGCCTGATGACAACCGAGGATGACTTATTCATTTCTGGTAGCAGGTTAACTATCCTTTGTCGGAAAATTTGCTGGTGACAACCACCCCGATTGGGGACGGTAAAGTCCGGCTGAAAACTCCATTTTCATTGCCTCTTCTGGGCGTAATTGAATCCGGTTTACATTTTTGTCTGGGACAAAAGCCAGGTAGCCGGTAAACGGATGGATTGCTGTAGGAACAAAGACCATCACGAGAGGTCCTTCTGGAGCAACTTGTAGTCTACGTGGGGGTAATCCCATATCAAAACCTAAAGCCCAAAGTCCGTCCCGAGGAAACGGAAACGCGACGACCTTGCTCTGACCGAACCGATCACGGAACTTGAGGACATCCGCCATACTTTTAAGGGTATAGTAAATACTCCGCACAAAGGGGATCCGCTCCAAAGAATCTTCCAATTTTCGATGAATCTGCTGGCCAAGTAAATGGGTTGTTCCCATGCCCACCCAGAGGACTAGAAGGCAAAAAAATGTGATCCCCGAGCCGGGAATCTTCACGCCATATAACGCCCATACAATGTCCACAGTCATATGTTCTAAGGCTTCGAGTAGCGTATAGAGGATTAATAAGGTCCCCCAGGCCGGAATAATAAGAAATAAGCCAGTCAGGAGGTAACGTTTGAAGGTATGGTCAGAAAGTGCTTGCATAAAATTAGGTGGAGTATTGAAACTTGAGTAGTCTAGCAAAAACTTACTCACTCCGCAGTAACAGGGACACAATGGTTTGTGTATTTACAATCCTGAATTTTCTGAAAATTTGTTGCCACCAAAGGAGGTCAGTGCTACTCTTCACTTTGACAAGAGTTGGCCAATTTGTTGGCGTATATTGAAAGGAGTTCGATGGTGCGACCTGAAGATACATCTAAAGGAAAAGGTGAGATTGCTGCTGATCTATTGGCAATTCTTTGTTGCCCGGAGACCAAGCAAGAGGTGTTTCTAATGGACCAAACTGTTGTTGAACGCCTAAATCAACGAATTTCAAAAGGAGAATTGAAGACGAAGGGAGGCCAACCTATCACTGAACAGATCGATGGGGGACTCCTTCGAACAGATAAAACTGTAGCTTACCCTATCCGTGATCAAATTCCCATTATGCTTATTGAAGAAGGGATTCCCATAGAGAAATCCGACCTTTAATCAATCTGAAATCCCTAGGCCCATCGGTTCTGAGAAAAAACGGTAAATATTTTCGTGGAATAGACTATTTATAATCCCTGTGTACTCCGACCTCCTTTTCTAAGCCACCATAGGGATCGACCAATCTGGACTACTACATAGATAAAGACCCCAAAAAAGATCCCATAGTATCCATACGATTCAATCGGCCAATTCTGTCCTCCATGGAGAAGAAAGCCCAAGGCCACATGAGCCCCCAACCCTAAGCATAGGGCTAGGATAATCCACTCACGGACCATTGTTTTTCGGGACAACCCCATTTTAGTTCCGAGCACTCAGTACAAAGAGCAGAGCTTGGACCATTCCTGGAATGGTCCAATACTGATAGGCAGGCAATTACACCGGGCTTTTCGTTGATTCGATTTCCGTGGCAGTGATCAAGCTGATGAGGTAATCCGTGACAAAAATTAGTGCTTCTTCTCTCCCGTCAGCACGGCGCCCCTTTTCCCTACGTTGTATGGAGAGTTCGTGTTCCAGATCTGACTTGACGTCCCCTAATAACTTTTGAAGAGAGGCTGTAGTCAGGTTCATATCCACGTCCTCTAATTCTTGACAGCGGTCTAAGACCCAGTTGAGTCCCTCTACCCGACCAAAATACCTATCTTGTTCAGCCGCATCGATTCGAGCCATGGTTGAGGCAAATGCCTGTCCTTCGTAAATGAGGTTGTAAAAGCTCGCCACGGCACGATGTAAAATTGAATTCATTATCCATTCCTCACAAAAAAAATTATTATACTCTCTCTTTGATTATATACTGCTACTCCATATCCTTCTAGGACTTTTTTATCTTAAATGTACAACGAATTTACCTTTTTATTTGAAACAGGACCTCAGGTAAATAATAAAGGATGAAATTCGGCCATAAATCCATAATATAATGGAGCAAATTGTTTCAGACTGTTGGGACTATTTTCTTTGAGTCGTTTAAAGAAGAAAACCTGGTGAGTCGGGTCCATTTTTTCCAAAAGTTTCCCTAATTCGGACATTGAAAATTTGCCCTGCGGAACACTTAAGATATAGTGAACTAAACGTTCCACGAATTGATGCATAATATATTCACTGTCTAAATATTGTTTCGGAATTTCCCCATTTTTAATGATTTCGGCAAAAGAAACTGCTTGAGCAGAAAACGGGATATCTTCTATGGTTTTTGAAAGTTTCGTCACGCTTCTTTATAACTCCAACCTAGTGTCATCCCTTAAGAAATCAGCATTTTCAGCCGTTTAAAATATAATTGTATCAGGGGTTTCTTGTATAGCAAAACATTTATATCAAATTTTCTCGCACAATATTGGTAAAAACTCCCTGTACGTCAGAAATATCTGAAAATTTTTCAAACCGCTCTAAACATCCTATTCCCTACAGGCTCAATATCTATCGCTAAACTAGTCATGATCCTCAGTTTTTGCCAGTACATAAAGATTACCCGTCTACCTACCTGATACTGGGAGTTCGCCTCCTAATAAACTGGATTGAATTCAAAACATCTTGGGACATTAGTCAATTACAGGGTCTTCCCAAAAAATGAGCGGA
>JAGQKG010000020.1 GCA_020430245.1 Nitrospira sp. | reverse complement strand
AGCCCCCTGCCAACCGGCGCCGAGCCGGGTGACGCGCGGCTGGTGCTGGTGGTGCGAGGCGACGTGCTCAAGAAATATCCCACCGCCCTGATCTACGCACAACAGGCGAAATGGAGTACGGACGATGAAGGACGCAAGGTGCGCGTGCTGGACGAGAGCAATCCGACGCTGGTCATCAGAACGCCGATCTTCAAGGCGGAGATCGATCCGGACATCCGTTTCCTCGGCTTCGACCTGACTTCGGGCGTCGCGAAAGGCGACCCGGATCCTGCCGGCGACAATCCGGGCTGGTTCTTCGTGATTCAGGAACGTCCGGGTGAGCCGCGCTTCGGTCTGGACGATCTCAGCGACGAATCGCCCCCGACACCGACCCATTGGAACGAGCTCGCCTGGGAACACCTGGCTCAGTCGGAAACATTGGGCTGTGTGGACTTTGGCGTGCATGTGCCGAACGACTCGGCGATTACCGCGCAGCCCGACAATCAGTTCAACTGGGGGCGTAACAGCGCAGACATGGCTTACATCTTCTATCAGGTGCCGGTCATGGTGGCCTTCCATGCCGCGGACATGCTGCCATGAGCGCGACTGTGATCGACCGAATCCGGAAGGTTCGTAAGGCAGCACGCGCGGCCGACGACACCTTGTTCGCAGAACAGAACCGGCTACGTACGAAGGAGCTGCAGCTCGCGGCGTTACTGCGGCAGGGTCGCCCCTTCGCCGAACAGGCCGCGGCAGTGAAACGCGACATCGCCCGACTGAGAGAGACGGTGGCGCGGCAACGCGCCGACCTCGCCTCGTTGACCGATCGACTCACGACCCTGGTCGGCGGGCTTGTCCTGGAACAGACACCTCAGCAGCTCGTTGCCGGGCTGGACGATTCCCTTCCCTGCGTGCTGTTCCCGTTGCGCATTGAGACACGGTTCATGGCTGGCGCGAACGGGCGCGAGCTGTGGGTGCGTGTGTATCCGGACGACATTACCGTGCACACGCATGAAAAGGAGCTCACACGGGACGACGCGGATGCTGGTGTCGAGTACTGGACAACGCGCTCGGTGGCCGCATCGGTTCCGGATGCGGATGAGCGAGAGCGCATCGAACAGGGGGCGTGGCGATCGTTCGCCACTGCGCAGGGTGGCACGAGGGCCGGATGGATCTCTTCAGTGATCAGGAGTCACGCCGATGCCATGCCCGGAAATCCGGACGTGCCGTTCATCCTCCGCGCCGGGATATTGGGCATTCTGAAGGACCCGCAGACCACTTCAACTGCGAAGCGCTCCGCGATTCTGGCGGTGCTCGCCGAGGCCCATCCGTTCGTCGACACTATTCGGGAACCTTTGACGACCCTGCTGCAGCAGGACGATGCGTTCTCCGACGAGACGCGGCAGGCAATCCTGCGCCTTGTGGACTCAGCCGTGCTGACCTATCTGGGTTTCGATCTCGAAGCACTGAAGCCAGAAAGCTGGAGCCGCGCGCCGCGCACTGGGGTGCTGCCCGACAGGTTCGTGCTGATCGGCGTCACCAACGGCATCCGACGTGAGTTCCCATTCCCGAACGCAGTGCCGGACACACTGATCCTAGGACCCAATCCTCAGAACCTCGAATCGGAGCTCGCGCAGAGCTCCGGCGATCTGGCCATTGGCCCGGACTTTGCGTGGATCTGGGACTTCGAGGCCGCCATCGAAAAGGGCATGGCGCTGCGTGTGCCGCTGCCCGAGCCGTTCGCGAGTGCCGGATTCGATCGGCTGATGGTGCTCGGCATGCATGTGTCCGGCGAACCGTCAGATCACAAGCAGATGCTCGAAGAGCTGATCGAGAACCACCGCTATTCGCCCGCGGGCATGGGCTTTGTCCCACAGGGCACGCCGACCAATCACACTGCAGATGGCCAGCCCGGTTTTTCAACGGACGACGCGGAGGGCGATGCCAGCTTTGCACTGGAAATGGCGGGAACGCCTCCACCTGCCAGCGACGATCTCGAGAAGACCGACGCACAACGACTGGCCGAGGCGTGGGACGTCGACTACGAACGGCTCGCGGTTATGGCAAATGCCAGCCAACGCGACGTCGTCACGGCAAAGACCATGAACCGGGCGCTGTGGCCAGCCACGATCGGCTATTTCCTCAAGGAGCTGCTCGAGACGGATGCGAGCGACAACGATCGCGTGCGGCGTTTCTTCACTTCCGATGTGGTGGCACGCGGCAGTCTACCAGCGATCCGCGTGGGGAAGCAGCCCTACGGCGTCCTTGTGACGAGCACCTTCGATCGCTGGCAGGTGAACGAAAAGATTGATGGCGAGGAGGCGGCGTTCCTGCGCCAGGTTCATAACGTGCTGATCAAGGTTCAAGCGCAGTGGCATCAGCTTGTGGGCCAGGTATCACACATCGACGCACCAGGGGACTCGTTTGCACATCTGCTCAACATCCTCGGTCTCCAAGCCACGTCGGTCGACTATGAGCGGCGCATGGGCACATACCAGACCTTCCTGTGGAATCTTGCGCACTTGATGATCGGGGGGAACTTCGGCGACAACAATCCGATGGTGCGCTACTTCCGCGACATCTCGTCGCGCGGCATCCAGGTGATAAACGATCTTGGGTTTCAGTTCCCGCGATTGCCGAAATTGTTTGGCCTGCTCTTCTCGAGCACGACCTCTACCCTGAACGGGCCGCTGATCGACGATATTGCCTCGGTCGAGGAAGAGAAACTGGACGAGAACGCGGAATTGCCGCCCAAGTATTCGGTTGCTATTGGTACCGGCGACTCCGCGGAAGTCCAAGATCGGAACTACATCGGCTGGCTCGTTGGGAGCACGCTCGATACACTGAAACAGCAAAAGTTCGTAAAGGCTGACGGCACTGTCCTGCCGGTGCCGGCGGCCTTGCTCTACCGGTTGTTGCATCGATCGCTGCTGCTGGCGAGCTATGACGCGACGATGAATCTGTATGAAGAGCTCGCGCTGGTCGGTGCGACAGTGCGCCGCGAGCAGGACTTCACGAACGTCGAAGCTGACCGAACCGTGACGCGATGGGAGTTCATGGAAGCGCGCGTCAACGAGGTCATGCCGCAGATTGGCAATGTGAACCTCGCGATTGGCGACTTTCTGGCCACACCAGCAGGGCTCGCGCGCCCGGCGGCGGAGCTGCTCCGCGAAGTGCGGGAGTCGATTACGGACCTCGAACATCTTTCCACCGCGGACCTCGAGCGACTGATGGCAGAGCACATCGACCTCTGCTCGTATCGACTCGATGCCTGGCAGACCGCGGTCTTCGCACGGCGTCTGGCTGCGCTCAATCGCATGCGCACCAACTCCGATAGTGCCGCGAGGCGCGGCGTGCACCTCGGCGCCTACGGTTGGGTCGAGAATGTCAGGCCCGCGCCGCCGGCTGTGTTCGTGCCACAGGAGCAGATCCCTGTCGATCTGCGGGAAGAAGGCGTTACAGTCGTTGAGCAACCAAACAACGGCGGTTACATTCACGGGCCGTCGATCAACCACGCTGTCGCGGCAGCGGTGTTGAGAAACGGCTATCTGACACACGCCGATGAACAGAACGCCGATCATTTCGCGGTCAGGCTAACCTCCGAGCGTGTAAGGACAGCGGTCTCCTTTCTCGAAGGCGTGCGCAACGGCCAGGATCTCGGCGCCCTGCTCGGCTACCAGTTTGAACGCGCGCTGCACGATCGCCAGGTCATCGACGGCCAGGCGCTCGCGCAATTCATACTGGCCTTCCGCAAGAAATACCCACTCGTCGCCGACAGAATTACTCCAGACGCCACGAATGAGTCGATCGATGTAAAAGAAGCGTATCAGGTCGTCGACGGCTACGCGCTGATCGAGGCGGTTTTCCTGTCGAATCCGGTGCTCGCCTATCCGTACGACGTCGAAGGACTTCCTGCCGATCCGCAGAGCCCCGCAGGCCGGGCCATCGTGACAGAGGTCGAGAACCTGGGCGTGACGCTCGATGCCATTGCGGACCTCACCCTCGCGGAAGGCGTATTTCAGGTTACGCAGGGAAATTACGAGCGCGCGGGAGCCACATTGAAGGCGATGTCCGAAGGGAACGCACCGCCGGAGCCGGAGATCATCAACACGCCGCGAGGTGGTTCCGTCGTCAATCACAGGATCGCGATCCACTTTCAGACCGGCAGCATCGTGAGCCCGTGGGGCGGCCCCGCGACACCGCGATCGCTCGCGGTGCCGGGCTTGAACAAGTGGCTCGGGGAGCGCATCGGGCCGCCGCAGTCCGTGCAATTCACGGTGACGTACGACCGCGACGGCGATACTCGGCCGGTCGCGTTGTCCGATCTCGGCTTGCAGCCGATCGACCTCATCTATCTAGTCAGCGACGAAGCCGGAGCCATGGAAGGCAAACGCCAGGTCAACGATCTGACAGAGTTCGAAGTGCGTCTCGACCGAGCATACCGGGTGGCCCGCAAAGCAGACGATCCGGGGTTCGACGCGTCGGGTCGCACGACGATCCTCTTCATGAATCGTGAGGGGTTCCCACCGGACGTCTGCAGCTGGTTCGAGCTGTTGCCGTTGCTGCGAACGCTACGCCGGATTGTCACCACCTGCCGCCCGCTGGGTGCAGGGGACTACCAGTTGCCATCGGAGCAGACCACCGACCCGGCGTTGGTCGGCAATGTGCCGGGCTGGGACCTGCAGCAGCTGAAAGACACACTTGATGTCGTCGGCGACATGCTCCAATCCAGTCTCATCCCGCTGCAGACCGTCCTGAACGATGTTCCCAATGGCGCATTGAATGAAGACCCCGCCGAAGTACCCGATCTGGACGGGGTGAACTATGTCGGATTGATCGATGCACTCATCGGCGTTGCGAAATTCGGCGTGCCTGGTGCGTTTCCGAAGCTGCCCTCCGCGCCAGAGGCCGCGTCGGGATCTCCGGAGTCTGCGCTGTCACTGCTACGCGCCCGGCAGTCGCTCATTCAACAAGGATTCTTGGTTCGCGACCAGGCAGTTGCGCGTCGCCAGCAGGCAGCCGCTCTCAGCGAGTTCAGCCAGCTGACCGATGAGGAACGTAACCGGCTGACCGCCGAGGACAAGGCTGGTGTCTTTCAACAGTCCGCCGCACTTCTGCTAGGTGAAGCGTTCCGACTCACTCCTACGTTCGCGTACAGGAACGGCACTGAGCTTGCGGCCGCACGTGCGTTTTCCAGCGGCGCTCAGCCGGACACCGGATTGCTCCGGTTCACGCAGGCACGGCTCGCGGCAACCGCTACTGGCTCGACGATCTCTGACTGGCGAGGATTGGCGGTTGATGAATGGCTGCAAGGGGTCGCTTCGGTGCGCGCCCCTGCACGTCTGCTGGACGAGCTGCATACGTATGGATCGCTGTACAAACGAGAGCCGGCACCACTGGAACCACTACAACTCCCCTTTGACGAAAAGGCGCACTGGATCGCGGTGGAGTACCCGGAAGTGCCGATAGAGCAGCTCGACAATCCGAACGTATTCGTACCACGAGGTGAGTTCCTGTCGATCGTCCGAGAGCTGCCCGAAGGGCACGACGCGGCCGACCCACAGGCGGGACTGCTCGTCGACGAGTGGAGCGAAGTGATCCCGAGCCGGTTCGAGACCACCGGCATTGCGGCCCACTACGACCAGCCGAATACCGAGCCACCGCAATGCGTACTCGTCGCCGTGAGCCCCACCATCGAGGGACACTGGGAATGGAATAATCTCGTCGAGACGCTAGTCGACACGCTCGATCGCGCTAAACGCCGCGCCGTCGAGCCGGATTTTCTACGTACCACGCCGTATATGCAGTTGCTGCCAACAGTCCTTAGCACGTTCACGAGCTTCCCGTTCGGCACGATTTCCACGAACCTGGCCGCCCAACCGACGTCCATGGTCGTCAATGAGGGACCGTAAGGAATGCCCCAATCCATTGACCCAGGGCTGAAGCAGAAGCTGCTCAGCAAATTGTTCCGCCCCGCGATTACCCTTTGGAACCGCCTGGAAGGACGCGCGCGGCAGGAAGAGTTCACCCGAAGCCTGCGCGCGGAGATTCGCGATCCGCTCTGGATGCTCACGCGGCAATGGCAGCTTGGAGAGTTCGCGGGCGTGGACGGCGGATCCGCTGCCAAGGCGCGCGTGCAGATCGATGCCGCTCATCTCGACCGTTTTGCTGTGAAGGCACGCAACCCCAGCACCGGCGAGTGGCAACCAGCCGTTCCCTACGATCAGGGCACGCCACTAGAGGTGCAGGTGGAGCGCGAGTCCATCTGGCAAACGAGGCTTCCGGCTAGTGATGAGTACCTGGCCCTTCGCGCGCAGATGGGCCGTCATTGGCTGCGCCTGTTGCGTGCCGCGGGCCACGACTCGTTGACAGCCGTATTCGTCGAGGAATATGGCTTCCACGACGTTCGCGACGACGGTGTGACGAATGAGGAACGGCTCGAGGCTGCACACGTGCAGAGTGACCCCGTCTCCTGGCAGGTGCTCACTGCGTTGCTCGGGCGGCTGCCCGATGGTCGCCGCCTGCTCACGGCGATCACGAGCGACGCATTCGATGCGTTCGTTGATAACCGGCTTGATCCCAGAGACCGCCAGGGCGTGAAAAATCTGGCGCGTGACTTTCAGCGTTGGTTCTCACGCCTATATTCACAGCCCGACACGGTTGCCGAGGATGCGTGGACGCCACCCTATCTCGAGTACCAGTTTGCCTCATCGGCGCCCGCGGACGCACCAGAGGAACAGCGCACGACACTCGTTGCGGAGGAATATCACCACGGGCGTCTCGACTGGTTTGCATTCGAGATAGATCGGACCGAAAATCTCCGGGACTCGCCCGAGGCATCTTTTGTCGGCGGAAACTTCGAAGTACGCACGACCGTCGCGTTCGTGCCGACCCAGATCGAGTTCAACGGCATGCCCAATGTGCGCTGGTGGGAATTCGAGGATCGACGCACAGATTTCGGCAATATCAATGCGAGCACCACCGACCTGCCGTTACTGTTGCTCGCGGAGTTCGGGCTCGTCTACGGCAACGACTGGTTCGTGGTGCCGTATAACCTGCCCGTCGGCTCGCTTGCCGACATCAAAGGACTCATTGTCACCGATGTCTTCGGCGTTCGAACGCTGGTCCGGGCGGCCGGACAGGATCAAGGTATGGACTGGCAACGGTGGTCAATGTATAGCCTCAGTGCGCGCGACGAGCCCGGTGTCGCCGACCAGCGGCTGTTGCTCGCGCCCGCACTCGCAAAATCCCAGGAAGGCGACCCCATCGAACGAATCGTCTTCGCGCGCGACGAGATGACTAACATGGTGTGGGGCATCGAAGAACGCATTCCCAGCGCGGTCGGCCTCGGCGCCGACGGCTTCGAGCGCGCGACCGCGATGTCCAACTATTTTCTGCAGCGGGTGCCGCCGAGCGCGCCCACGCCCGAGGAGACGGATGCGACGATCAGCTATCACCTGGGCAACACAGTGCCAGAGAACTGGATACCGTTCATTGCTAGACGCGTGCCCGATGCTGCGCGGTTGATCCAGCTGCAGCGCGCGTCGATGCAGCGTCTGACCGACGCCATTCCCGACAGCCGCGTCGAGCCGCGGGGTGCGGTGCTGCGCGTGGGCCTCGATGGCGCAACGACACGCCAGCCGTATTTTCTGCACCAGGAGCAAGTTCCACGTGCTGGTGCCATTGTTACACGCGCCTTCCAGCGCGCGCGCTGGTTCGACGGCAAGGTGTTCACGTGGATCGGCCGACGCAAGCGGATTGGGTGTGGCCAAGGGGCCAGCGGCCTGGAGTTCGACCGGATCGACAGCACGCGGCCACGGCAATAACAGGGCAAGCTCGACGAAATGCATATGGTCAAAATACTCATGCGGCCTTAGGGCATCTGAAATACTCATGTATTTCAATGCAGACGATTTAATAGAAGGGACAGGTTCCAGACAAGGCCTCGACGGAGTGGGAGATAAAAAACTAACTTTTAAAAGTGCTTTGAATTGCAAAACCAATGGTCCAGATTAATTCCAAACTAAACTGGTGGCTTAAACTCAGGAGATTGGTCTGATGAATGAGTTAACACAGGTACCAGAATGGCTTGGCGGAGCTGTCGTAGGTGCGGTAATCGCTGTTCTAGGATATGTTGGAAAGCTAATCGTAGAATCGTGGATAGCTGTATGCGAAGCGAGTAACGTGCGTCGCTCCCGACTCGTAGAATTGCGGTCTTTGCTGGGGGCTACTTGGATAAGTTTTTCTATTCAAAACACCCCCTATGGTCAAAAAGCTTAATCATCCCTGGGGTAGCTGAAAACCTTAAGCTTTTCAAGGCGGACGAATTAAAAGGACAGGATGACCTTTCAGAAGGGAAAGGAAGAATCATGAAAAATACGAACAACTGGTACGGGCTAGCCAGTAAATTGGTATGGCCGGTCTACTATCGGCATTCTGCTATTGGTTTTCAGCCAAGAAACAGGATCCCTGTACAAAGGCATAAAAGAACGGATTGAGAAAGGCAGCGCATTCAAGGTTGCAGGGCTGTTTGAATTGAGTGAAGCGGCAGGCAAGTCCGAAGTAAGCGACCTATTGTTTCGAGATCCTCACATTAAGGTCATGGGTGGTCAAGAGGAGGCTGTTGGGAAAGAATCCAAAAGCACCTTGGATCAGTTAAAAGAAGGCTTGAAAAATCACCATACGGCCACATTGACACACTAATTGTAGAAAACCAAATATTTAGTGGATTTTCCCCTGTGCATGGCGAATTCCTAATTCATGCTCTCAGAGCGGGAATGAATTGTTTCGAGCGACCTGCCTGTTTAGCGAAAAACCCTATTGAGTATTCCACCGCACCATCCGATGGAACACAATTCCCTGTTATTAGGATCTCCTGTGAACGCGTGAAAAAAGTGAACCACCCTGTTTTTATTGACATTTATGCCATTTTTCCTAAAATTTCTGCCCCTCAAACGAAAAAAAATCCCTGTATTTTCCTTGTTAAAGACGGAAATGAAAAACGAATGAAGGTGACTACCCGATAACTGGGTAGTCACCCATAACGATTAGATAGAATAGAATAGTTAGGATAAGAGGTCGGCAGAGAAAAGTTCGCGACTGACTGCCTACACCGCCATCAACACACAAACTTAGAAATAATAAATGCCCGAGGAACATACCCTATATATCTACACGAAAAACGGAAGAGGATTCGAAGACAGGTTTGGTGACCATAAACAATAGAGACAGACACACATCACACGCCGAGAAGTTTCATTTCGGCGTCAAAGGCTCGGGTCGGCAACACATCCTGATCAGGACAAATCTGAGGTTACAGTCTTATCATAAATTTTGGAGTTAGTATATTCCTGAAAAATTCTAGGATTTTTCAATAACACCTTCATCCCTTCAATAGAAAATATGCCTATCAAATCAAAAAGGAGCACACATGTCGAAGACTCTTCCATCCTGGAACCTTCAGAGCCTCTTGCACCATCCGGCCAAAGATTTCACGCGAATTACCAAACAATTGAATGCCCTCATTTCCACGCTTGAAGCGGAACGACCACATTTATCTGCCAATATCTCTGTCCCCCGTTTCAAGAAAATCTGGGAGCAATACGAAACCGTCACGGAACACATGACGACACTGCGGGCCTTTTCGTTTTTATGGTATTCGGAAAATACGAAAAATCAGGAAGCCCGTGCGTTTGACACCCAGGTACGAAACCGACTGACCGACTATTCCAATCGCCTGGTGTTTCTTGATCTCTGGTGGCAAAGCCTTGATCCCACCAACGCAGTCCGGCTGACCGCAAAAGCCGAGCGATTTCGGTATCATCTGGAGACCTTGACTCGATTCACACCTCATACCTTGAGTGAATCCGAAGAACGGATTTTGACCATTAAGAGTACGACCGGTCGCCAAGCTCTCGAGACCTTGTATGGTGTCACCACGAATAGCTTTACCTTTCGCTTGAAAGTGAAAGCCCGGACTACCCGTCTGACCCGCGAACAACTGATGGGATATGTCCGGCATCCATTGGCTTCGGTTCGTCGAGGAGCCTACCAGGCGCTCTTTAAGGTCTATGGGGAACACCGGGATGTCCTGGGAGAAATGTATAAAAACTTGGTCCAGGATTGGGGAAATGAAGGACTTACCTTACGACATTACGCTTCTCCTATCGCTGTGCGCAATATTACGAATGATGTGCCAGAAACGGCCGTGGATGCCCTCCTCAAGACTTGCAGAAAGAATGCCGGCATTTTCCAAGAATATTTTCGATTAAAGGGACGGCTCCTGAAGATCAAACAGTTTCAACGGTACGATCTGTATGCCCCCTTCGCAATGAAGAAATCAAAATATTCCTTCGCGAGAGCGGAACAGCTCGTGATGGAGGCCTATCAAGCCTTTTCCCCTGAATTGGCTAAACGGGCGAAACAGGTTCTTCAAGAGCACCATCTTGATGCCGCAATTAGACCTGGCAAAATGGGTGGAGCATTTTGCTACAGCGTACTCCCGACTCAGACTCCCTATGTCCTGGTGAATTTCACGGGAGAATCTCGGGATGTTTCGACCTTAGCGCATGAACTGGGTCATGCCGTACATGCCATGATGGCCAGGGAGCATTCCATTTTCACCTTTCATTCCTCGCTCCCGCTGGCGGAAACGGCCTCGGTGTTTGGCGAACACCTACTTTCCGATTTGCTTCTGCAACAGGAAAAGGACCCCAAGGTCAAGGCAGGACTCCTTGTCCATCAACTCGACGATGCCTATGCCACCATTATGCGACAGGCTTACTTTGTTCAATTTGAACGGCAAGCGCATCACATGGTTCAACAAGGCGTGACTATTGATGCCCTCGCTCAAACCTACCTGACGCTACTTCGTGAGCAATTCGGGCCTCACCTGCCCGTCGACGAGACCTTTCAATGGGAATGGTTAACCATTCCTCATATCTTTGCCAGTCCGTTTTATTGCTACGCCTACAGCTTTGGCAGTTTATTAGTCCTGTCGCTGTTTCAACGCTATCAGGCCGAAGGCCCCTCGTTCGTCCCCAGATATTTACAATTGCTCTCAGGAGGTGGGACGGCTAGTCCTCAAGATTTGCTCAAACCCCTACAGGTAGACATCAATTCAACGGCATTCTGGCAGGCGGGATTTACACGGATCCAAGGGCTGGTGAAGGAACTGGAAAGAAGTCTGCCGTGAAGAATTGAGCTCCGACCTGGTTAAATCGGTGGGTGCACACAAGAGTCAATGTTCGCACAATGGCCACGCGTACAGAAGATCGTTGCACGGGACAACATCCTACGATCCCTAAAAAATTCCAGCTTGGCGTTGAAGCCATCGGATGTATCCAATAATTTGTGTAACGTCATCGGCAGTCACTCCATCGATTTTCGGCATGTTCCCGAACTTCCAATGGTGGGCTTTGACCCCTTGAGCTGCAGCCCGCTGAAAAGCAAAATCCGCATGGTGGCTGGGCTCATAAATCTTGTGCACCAAAGGAGGTCCTTGCGCAGATCCTATGCCTTGCGTTCCGTGACAAGGGGAACAAAATGCATTAAATTTTTCTTCACCCTCTTTGAATTCTGTCGGAAGGTCTTTCACAACCGATATTTGTGTTATGGGCGTGGGAGTAGAGGATTCTCCGGCATTCGTCCCATTCTCAGAACATCCCACAACCACACACCAGCAAAGAACACCTGCAACACCTCTGAAAAATTTCCGTTTAGGATGTGGATTCATGGTTAATTTCCTTTACACCTATACCCGTTCGCCATCAGATGTGGCCACGGCCCTTTAGCTATTCCGCGCGTACCGGATCGGGAAGCATTGCTTCCTGAAATCCCTGTTGACGAATCACGCAACTATCGCATTGGCCGCACGGTTGATTGTGTAGCCCTGGATTATAACAACTATTCGTCCATTGAAAAGGCACTCCTAAGGCATGTCCTTTTTGAATAATTTCACGCTTGGTTAAAAAAAGTAAAGGAGCGAGAATGTCGATCTGATGGCCTTCCAATCCCATTCGCGTGCCAAGACGAGCCATATTCTTGAAGGCCTGAATAAATTCTGGTCGGCAGTCCGGATAGCCGGAATAATCACGAATGTTGGCCCCAAAAAATATGCTGGATGCACCCAACACCTCTGCATAGGCTAGCGCCAGACTCAAAAAAATCGTATTTCTGGCCGGAACATAGGTGAGAGGAATCTGCTGCGTCCGATTCCGTACAGTTTGATAAGTTGGAACAGGAATCTGATCGGTTAACGCGGATCCACCAAAAGTTCGCAAGTCCAGTTGAATTATTTTGTGTTCCTTAACAGCAAAATATTCAGATATTTTTCGCGCACAATCAATTTCCGTTCGATGCCGTTGTCCATAATCAATGGTTAGAAAATACAGCTCATAGCCCTCTGATTTCGCAATGGCGGCCGTCACCGTTGAGTCCAACCCGCCGCTTGCTAGAACAACAACTTTTGACATGACCTTACGAGAGCCGTCCTCGAACCCGTTTTCTCGCGCCTATCGGAGGGATATAAAAACTTTCAAAGAAATAAATCAGTTAGAGACTCAAGTGTTGGTGGTGGGAAAATTGATGGCGAAAAAATTCGTTGCCGAACTGGATGGGTGCATGCCACTCCCGGCAAGAAACAGTGAAAGAGCGCAAGAGGAAATCCTGTAATTATTGCCGCTGTTCTGAACGTTCAATTTTTTCCATGAGTTCACGTTTAGATTTACACTCGACGCACAAACGCGCAAATGGAAGCGCTTGCAAACGCTTTTCATTGATTTCTCCCCCACATTCCGCGCACACGCCATAGGTCCCTTCATCCAAACTATCCAATGCATCATCAATCAGTTGTCGTTCACGATTTCGCATTTCCTGAAGAGAAATCCCCATTTCGCGATCCAAATCTACCAGAGCCTGATCCCCGCTATCCATGGCTGCTTCCAGCCGACGTTGTTGTTCTTCTGTCACCGATTGTCCGAGCTGCTGCTTGATTTCTTGAATGAGCGCTTCACGTTTGGCCAAGAGAATTTCCTTCAACGCCGCATGACGATCCTCTGTTTGAGTTTTGGCCAGCTTCCTCGAAGTAGGGGCAGTGGAAGTGGTTTTTGATGGGCCTTTTGCCGTGGCTTTTTTGGTCACGGCGGAAACCGTCGTTTTCGTTTCTTTCTTTGGTGGTCTTTCGGCCATACTACATTCCTTTCTTCCTTCGAAAGTTACCCATTTTATCACACGACAAAAACATCAATTTCTTCGGATACCTTCGCCGTTGCATACGCCGTAAAATTAAATCCCATGCAATTACTTATACGTAATCAGGGAGTGAATGTCACACCCGTTTAATTTGTTACGCCCTTCGAGCCCAAGCAATTCAACTAAAAATACCACGCCGGCAATTTCTCCGCCCAATTGCCGAATCAAGTGGACCGTAGCCCCGGCCGTTCCCCCAGTAGCAAGAAGATCATCAACGACAAGCACTCGCTCTCCCTTTTCAATTGCATCACGATGAATCGCCAAAGTCGTCGAGCCATACTCTAAACTATAATTGACTTCAAACACATCGGCCGGCAATTTCCCAGGCTTCCGGACAGGAACAAAGCCAGCGTTCAAGTGATAGGCCAAGGGGCTCCCCAAAATAAATCCTCGCGATTCAATTCCAACAACTCTCGTAATACCGGCATTCTGATAGTGACGAATGCACTGATCGATGATGGAACGAAAGCAAACAGGATTGTTTAATAAGGGCGTAATATCGTAAAAAAGGATACCCGGCTTAGGAAAATCCGGAACCTCCCGAATATGTGCTTTATAGTCCATGGAAACACTACTCAATTTTTGATGAAGTCGGTGAGGGTTCCATTTTTGAGATCGGAATCAGGCGATCCACAATGTTCTTTTCCCCTTACAGAAAATTACGAAGGATTTGGAACCCTTCAGTTTGCCTGTTTGGGTCTTTCCAGTCAACTATTATCTGAAAAACTTGGGCGAGAGGAGGCCCTTGATTGATGTCTTGGAGAAAGATCTGAACAGATGTTTGTGGTCCTTCAACTTCCAATTCGACTCTTCCGTCAGCCCGGTTCCGCACCCAACCCTGTAGTGCCCTATTGTTGGCCTGCATTTGGACAAACGCCCGAAACCCGACTCCTTGAACTTTTCCACTGACACAGACATGAGCCCGAACAATCGTTTCCCGCTCTTCTTCCACGTTCTCCAATCTGCTCCCTTCAACGCAATTCTGTGCTTCCAGAATTTTTTATTGCATGATTAGCGGCATAATCCTGTAGCAGTTGCTTACCAACCTTCGTGCCCTCTCGGATACAATCAGGAATACCGATGCCATACAAGCCTGCTCCCGTGACATAGAGACCTGGTGAATGGGCTAACGATTCCTGCATCTTAGTCAACCGGTCTTGATGCCCAAGCACATATTGAGGCATTCCCTGCCTCCAGCGATGGATTTCCGTATAGGTGGGGATAGCCGTGATCCCGACCATAGAGGTTAATTCCCTACGAACACACTCCACAAGTGAGTTGTCATCCTGCTCTAAGACCGTTTCTCGCCCCCGACCTCCGATGTAACAACGGATCAGAGTTTCTCCGGCCCTGCTCCTATCCGGCCACTTCAACGAAGTCCAGGTCGCAGCAAGCAAGGGGCGTTGTTCCTTCCGAGGTACGACGAATCCGAATCCCCGTATCTGTGAACCAATGGACTCAGCAGGATAGGCCATAGAAATCGTAGCGGTCGAGGCATAGGGAATCCCATCTAACAGACTGGCTGTTTCAGGTTGAAATACACGAAGTAAGCGAGCAGTCTGGTATGTCGGAGTGGCCAGGACGACGGCATCGGCTGGAAGCCGATCTCCATTGTCCAACAGGACATGAAATTCCCCAGACTCCAGATTGGGAGATTGGATTTCCAGACATTCGAGCCCTGCCCTCAACCCTACTCCGCGTTTGCGCAATGCTTCCACCAAGGTCCGAATGAGCTCACTTAATCCACCTCGAAGTGACATAAACATGGTAGTAGCTTCCCCAGAGGAGCGCAGGGCGGGCGGAGCATCGGACAAAGCCTTCCGCATTCCCTTAATGACACTGCCATGTTCCCGCTCTAATTCGCGAAATCGAGGAAAGGTCGATTCAATACTGAGTTCATCTGCATCCCCGGCATAAATACCCGCCACCAATGGTTCGATCACATACTCAAAGGCTTCAGGCCCAAATCGCCGACGGAAAAAATCTCCCAAAGATTCGTCTGCCAGCCAAGGATTCCGCCTTGGCCAAAACCGTTCGGCAGCCATACGAAGCATCCCACCCCAGGATAAGAGCCCGCCAGAAACAAGGGTATCTATCCGTCGTGGGCGAAAGGCCAATAAGCCCTGTGGCAGTTCTCGCAATGCTCCCCGGCAAAATGAAAACGTCTGATTGTGTTGGGAGTTGGTAGAAACCAACTGATCCTGAAGTCCTAACGTCCGGCACAATTCTAGAGCCCATGGCTTGGAAGTCAGGAACGAGTCCGGTCCACCTTCGATCAGATAGTTGTCTGTGACATGTGTCTGAATTTTTCCACCCCACCGAGGCTCTCGTTCCACCACTGTGCATTGAACGGCTGTCTGTGATTTCTCACCCTCTTCCGTGAGGGCGTGTGCCGTGGCGAGTCCGGATATTCCTCCTCCTACAATAACAACCTGACATGGAGTCTTCCGCATGAAATCTCGGATTATCAGAAAGAGAATGCGTGCAAGGGGTTAAGAAATTGAGATACCCGGGTATTCATAAATGACTGGACAAGGAGGAAAGGGGGGAAGAACTCCCACTACCTCATTCACGTGAGGAAGCCGTTGAAAACCGGCGAACACATTCAATAGCGACTTCCACGCCGTGTAACGGGGTATTAGGCAGAATGCCGTGACCTAAATTAAATATGTGCCCAGGTCTGCCACCGGCTTGCTGCATAATATCTTTTACCCGGCGCTCGATTTCTTTTTCGGGGGCAAACAGTACTAGGGGATCCAGGTTGCCTTGGATACTCATATCAAACCCGATGGTGTACCAGGCCTCATCCAAGCGAACACGCCAGTCGACACCCATCACATCGCTCCCCGCCTTTCGCATAAGCGGAAGCAGCCCGGTCGTCCCAGTTCCAAAATAGATGAGCGGGATCCCTTCAACCCGTAAAGCTGAAAAAATATTTTGAACATGAGGAAGGACATATTCTTCATAATCGCCGGGACTTAAACACCCGACCCAACTATCAAAGAGTTGAATGGCTTGAGCACCTGCGCGACTTTGCACTCGCAAATACTCCACGACGACCGCAGATAGTTTTGACATTAATTGATGCCAGACGGTCGGCTGGGAAAACATCAAGTGCTTGGTTCTGGCATAGTCACGAGAGCTTCCACCCTCAATAGCGTAACTGGCTAACGTAAACGGCGCTCCGGCAAATCCGAGTAATGGGACCCGATTATCGAGGGCCTGAAGTGTTTGGCGGATGGCATCTCCGGCATAGGCAAACACTTCTCCATCGACCGGACGCAGATCCACAATGCCCATCTCCCCTCGTATTGGATTATCAATAACCGGACCCTTTCCCTCAATAAACTCCAGGTTCAATCCCATGGCTTGGAGGGGCAATAAGATATCCGCAAAAATAATCGCGGCATCCAGATCAAAGCGATTAATAGGTTGAAGGGTCACCTCGGCAGCTAACGCGGGCGTCTTACATACCTCCAAAATAGAATGCTTGCGTCGGATAGCCTGATATTCTTCCATATATCGTCCTGCTTGGCGCATAAACCAAACAGGCGTCCGGTCAACGGGTTGACGCAAGCAGGCTTTTAAAAATCGGTCGTTCATGGCGGGCATTCTACGAATGGAGAAAGAGTGAGTCAATCAATACCGACTAAGGAGGCAGAACCGATCAATGGACACGGAACATTTTCCTGAGGCCATTCATTATCATAAAATTTCTACCCTTGGCATTGGGGTGCACACGGCAACAACACAAACTCTTTTCTGATTCATGGCAAAAGAGGTGCCAGCTCTTGCCGGATCCGCTGAGCCTGCCCTTCCACAGCATTTCGTTCACCATCCGACATAAGCCAAGCCTCATCGGGTTGCAGTTCAATGCGATAGTGTTGTTGATCAACAGAAAACCATTCAAAGTAGGGATGGGGTTCAAGCAGAGGGTGCGGATCAAACGACATGAGGCTGACTTTTCCTAATTGAGGGATGGAAAAATCATATAACGATTCTCCTGCACGAGGATCATCCAAAAATTGTGGATTACGAAAACCAATCACCTTTCCGGCAATCTCTCCGACAAAATCACCAACTAAATACACATCCACGGTTTCAAGCCCGGCAAAGGTAATTTGCCCAACAACCGATCCGACAATCCGATTATCTAAAAAACCCTCCTTGACCCACCGTGCATTCGCAAATTTTTCAGCCATACAAAATATTATTGAAAAAAGGAAAATTCCTTACTCAGGGAATTGTGAATTGAAAATCACCATATCCAGCAACCACAAGCTACGGTTTACATAAGGGACATTTGAGTTGCTGGGAGGCATCGGTATTTTCCAAATACTCCAGAGCCGTATCCTTATCCGGATACTCGGTCCATCCACCCTCCCAAAAGTCAGACCGATGCGGGCCTGATGGCACCTCCGGACATCGATCACGATGGAGCATTGCTTCATCAAGAGATCGTTTCAAATGAATCCAATACCCCATAGTCGTGATGCCCCTTCACTGGGGGAAAGCCGAAATTTCCCCCAGGCATGATCAAAAGATTTCCGTGAGAACTTCCTGTCAAAATGGAGAGCAAGCCTGATCTGCAGAAAGTCAGTTATCGACAAATTGCCATTCATCTTTGTCCAAAAAAACCTTTTGGCCAGCATCAAGTTTGGCTTGCTGTTCCTTATCAAAAAACTGCATATACCGCTCAATGCGATCTGGATCGTCAATGCGTTCTTCCTTGACCATTCCAGTGGGCAATTTAAATTTCCGAATTAACACCGACATGACTCTTTCCTCCAAAATATTGCTTATAATATGACCAACGAAAAATTATAGTGAAATCATAAACTTGTCGTCAATATTTTCTGGGTATTTCTAGAGAAACCGCGTTTATCCATTGGTTATGCCAGACACTCTTCGATATACTAAATCCTGAACAGAGGTATCGCCCATAAACATAATTGTACAATTTTAAGAGGAGTGGTTTATGCCATTATATGAATATGTGTGTGAAGGCTGTGATCATCATTATGAGGCCATGCAAGCGCTGAGCGTGAACCCCGAAGAAACCGTGTGTCCGAAGTGTAATACATCCAAGAGCCGACGGATCATGTCCTCGTTTGCATCGAAAATTGTGGGGACACATAAACCAGGATTTGCGGAAAGCAAAGCATATAATATGTTGAATGAACGGATGGATAAATTTTCCAAACTCCCCCCAATTATGGGCCAACGCGCGGCTCCAACTGAGGCCAATTCCCAACCCTCCGGAGGAGAATAGTGGTGAAGCTTGGGCGGACCTCTATAGTGACCGCTCAAGATTTCCCGTCTTCTACAATCCCCTCCCCTTGACATTTATTTCCATAAACCGGAAAGATGTGGCCGTTTTTTTGGGTGATGACTTTTTCTGTATTTTCGACCACTTGCGCAACGATTGCTCTTGCAAAGGATTCCAAGAATTATGCTGGCCATCGGGCGTCTTAACAATAACCTAATTAAGCCTGCTTTTATGGTCTGGATAGGTTTTTTCTGGGGACTAATACTTCCCTTAAGCCCTGTTCATTCAAAAGAATCCAATGCCCCAGAACCTTCCATCATGCGCCCATCCACGATTTCAGGGACCATTCTCGTAGTTGGAAATGGACCTGAGCGATATCTGCTGGAAATTCTGGCCGCGGAATTTGAGTCCCGCCACCCTTCTGTTTCCGTTGATATTTTCTGGCATCCTAATGCTAAACCAATCAGAACGATCGAACTGAACGAAGCGGATATTGGGATCACGGGCGAAGAGGTCCCTTCACTCCGATCCACGGCGATTGCCAGAGACGGTGTCGCCGTCCTAACCAATTTTTCAAACCCTGTGAAAGAAATGACCACCCAACAAATTGCGGATGTCTTTTCTGGAAAAATTCGCTATTGGTCTCAGGTCTATGAGGAAGCCCCACAAACTAAAATCGTGCTCATCAATCGAACTACGAATGAAAATATCCGACAAGGTTTCGAAAAAGCGTTAAGCATTGTAGATGGAATTCCTCGTTCCGCCTATAGGGCGGGAACCGAGGATGAGGCTATTAAAGCCGTGAGTGGGAATTTGGAGGCCATTACCTTTGTATCCATGACTCCGGCTCTCCGGGCGAAAGAAGATGGGATCGCGATCAACCTTCTGTTTATTAATCGCGTAGAGCCAGAAGTCCAAACGGTCATGGATAATCGTTATCCACTCCAACGACCGGTGATGATTGTGACGAATGCCCGTCCTTCACCTCAGGTCCTGGCCTTTGAGCAGTTTGCCCTCTCACGCGAAGGCCAGACCCTGATCAAAAAAGGTAAATATTATCCACTTCTTAACAGGCAATAGGCAGGAAACCCTGATTCGTTTGCTCATCTTCTGATACTATTCTCGGTCTCGTGAAAGACCAGAGCATCCTCTGCCACGGGTTTTTATTTCAAACGATTTAGCCACCGACACTAGATTCGAATGTTAAAAAAAGTTTTAGTTGCCAATCGAGGAGAAATTGCCATGCGGGTCATCCGGGCATGTCGAGAATTCGGCATTGCCACGGCGGCGATTTACTCAGAAAGTGACGCTACCGCCATTTACGTTAAAAAAGCCAATGAAGCGTACTTGGTCGGTCCAGGCCCCGTACAAGGCTACCTTGATGCTCGACAAATTGTGGGATTGGCGAAGCGTATTCGTGCCGATGCCATTCACCCAGGATATGGATTTTTAGCAGAAAACGCCGATTTTGCCCGACTGTGCGAAGAAGCCGGCATTCTCTTTATTGGCCCATCTCCCCATTCACTTGAACTATTGGGCGACAAGGTCCAAGCTCGAGCACTGGCGATCAAAATTGGTGTCCCGGTTGTTCCTGGGACAGATGGCAGTGTCGGCACACTAGAGGAGGCCCTGACATTCTCCCATAAAGCTGGATATCCGATCATGGTTAAAGCCAGTGCCGGGGGTGGAGGACGTGGCCTTCGTGTCGTGCGTTCGGACCATGAATTACAAGATGCAATGGAAGCGGGAGCCCGTGAAGCTTTGGCCGCATTTGGGAATGGGGAATTATTTCTGGAAAAATATGTGGAACGCCCTCACCATATTGAATTCCAATTACTGGCAGATAAAAACGGCTATGTCATTCATCTGGGAGAACGGGATTGCTCCATTCAACGGCGCCATCAAAAACTGATAGAAATCGCCCCGTCACTTGTGTTAACCCCTCGTCTACGGGCGGAAATGGGAGAAGCGGCCATCGCCATAGCCCGCGCTGCACAGTTTTATAATGCCGGCACCGTGGAGTTTCTGTTAGATCCCGATGGACGCTACTATTTCATGGAAATGAACCCTCGCATCCAAGTAGAACATACCGTCACGGAACAGATAACCACCGTTGATATTGTGCAATCCCAACTATGGATTGCCGCAGGGCGGCCTCTGGTCTTCGGGCAGCATGAGGTCAATCTCCAGGGATATGCCATTCAATGTCGGGTGAACGCGGAAGATCCCCAAAACGGATTTCGACCCTCCTCGGGGAAAATCACGGCCTATTTGTCCCCAGGCGGTGTTGGAGTTCGCATCGACGGAGCGGTGTATAAAGATTATACCGTTCCTCCGTATTACGATGCCCTGCTGGCCAAATTGACGGTTCATGGGCGAACCTGGGACGAAACGGTTCGCCGAACTCATCGTTCACTCGAAGAATTTGTTCTGAGGGGTGTCAAAACTACCATTCCATTTATGGCAAAGCTCATGGAGGAACCGGATTTCCGAGCCGGGCGATTTGATACCTCTTATCTTGAACGCCATCCCGAACTCTTTGAATATGAAGAAGCGGAAGAACCGGAGGACCTGGTCATTGCCCTGTCCGCAGCCATCGCCGCATTTGAAGGATTATAACCACCGTCATGAAAAGTTGTGATCCGTTGCACATGTGAAAGGTCTTCTTATGTCACGAAAAACAGCACACTCTAATAAAAACAGGAAATCCAGTCGTCCCGTCCCTACCCGGACAAAATTGGATGCCGCTCCCGCTCTGGATATCGAAGCATCGCCGAAGCGACAGGTCTTTTTAACCGATGTGGCCCTGCGCGATGGACACCAGTCTCTTCTGGCAACCCGCATGCGCACAGAGGATCTCTTATCTGTGGCATCGGAATTAGACGAAGTCGGATTTTGGTCATTAGAAGTGTGGGGCGGTGCCACCTTCGATTCGTGCCTCCGGTTTCTCAAGGAAGACCCCTGGGAACGCCTACGAGCCTTTCGGGAGGCCATGCCGAAAACCCGACTTCAAATGCTTTTGCGTGGTCAAAACCTTGTGGGCTATCGACACTATGCTGACGACGTCCTTGAAAAATTCATCGAATTGTCGGCTCAAAACGGCATTGATGTCTTTAGGATCTTTGATGCGCTCAATGACATCAGAAATATCCGTCCGGCCATGGAAGTGGTGAAAGCCTGCGGCAAGCATATCGAAGCGACCATTTGTTATACGGTCAGTCCCGTCCATAGTCTGAATCATTTTGTGGAACAAGCCAAACAACTTGAAGATCTTGGCGCAGATACCATATGCATCAAAGATATGGCGGGACTCCTTCCTCCCTTTGAAGCCTATGAACTGATTTCACGGCTAAAGGCCACGGTTCGAGTCCCGATTCACCTGCACACACATTACACATCCGGCATGGCTTCCATGTCTGCTCTCATGGCTATTATGGGCGGGTTGGATATTTTGGACACCGCGTTATCTCCTCTTTCCGGGGGCACATCCCACCCTCCCACCGAATCGTTTATTGCCGCCTTGCGCAACACGCCGTATGACACGAAATTGAATCTTGAGCAAATTGCTCCCGCTGCGGATAAATTACGCAAAGCCCGTAAGCGCTATCGACAGTTCGAAAGTGATTTTACCGGTGTCGATACTGACATTCTTCTCTCGCAGGTGCCTGGTGGAATGCTCTCGAATTTAGCGGCTCAATTAGCCGAGCAAAATGCCCTGGGGAAAATCAAAGAAGTGCTGGAAGAAATCCCACGGGTGCGAAAAGACATGGGGTATCCCCCACTGGTCACCCCCACCAGCCAAATTGTCGGAACGCAAGCGACGCTGAATATTTTAACCGGCGAACGCTATAAAGTGATTACGAATGAAACCAAAAATTATTTTCAGGGGTTGTATGGGAAACCACCCGGCACCCTTAACTCGAAGATTCGGCAAAAAGCCTTGGAAGGCGACGTGCCCGTGTCCGGTCGTCCCGCTGACAATCTTGATCCTGAGCTGGACGATGCGAAGCAAGAACTCGTCGGGAGAGAGATGGCTGAAGAAGACATTGTCTCCTATGCACTCCTTCCATCCGTGGCTTTGCAATTTTTTGATGAACGAGAGCGAGGCGAGCTAAAACCCGAACCCCTTCATGCCTCATCCGAGAGTGGACCGGCGGTGGCTCATGATCTTCATTTAGCCCCCGTAGAGTTTAACGTCACGGTTCACGGCGAAGCCTATCATATTCGTGTGTCGGGATCTGGCCAGACGGTTGACGGCGTGAAACCCTATTACATCAAGGTGAATGATAAACTTGAAGAAGTGTATCTCGAACCGATTCAAGAAGTCTTAGCCGGCTCGCCTGACCCTCCACCATCCCACGCATCAAAAACGGAGAAACGTCCCAAGCCATCAGAACCGGGGGATGTAACCACACCCATGCCCGGCCGGGTAGTGAAGATCCTGGTGACGGAGGGTTCAAGTGTCAACGTGGGTGATTCGTTGCTGGTGGTTGAAGCCATGAAAATGGAGAATCGAGTCCAATCCCCGATTGCCGGGTCCGTCATCACCATCTATGTTAAAGAAGGAGATGAAGTGAATCCTGATGAAACGCTGATTCATCTGGAATAATAATGCAGGGCTGTTGTGACTTTCGATCATCCATCCTTTTTATGGTCGTGCTTGGATGCTTGACAATTTTGGGTTGCTCTTCCCTCAGGGCACTTCCTTCCGAAATCGAACTGATCCAACGTGTGCCCTATCAGACCACCAGAGTCAACACCCATCGCATTGCCTATCTTGACGTCGGGCAAGGTCCACCGCTTATCCTTATCCATGGATTTGGCGGATCAATGTGGCAATGGGAACATCAATATTCGGTTCTAGCCCATACTCACCGGGTCATCATCCTGGATTTACTCGGTTCTGGACTCTCTGATAAACCGGAAGAGGCATACACACCAAAATACCTCTTAGATTTTTTTCGGGAATTCATGAATGTCCTCAATATCCCACGAGCGACCTTAGTCGGGAATTCCATGGGAGCCGGATTGGCTATGGCCATGGCTCTTGATCATCCGGAACGAGTGGAACGCCTGGTGCTCATCTCAGGATTTCCTGGCCATGTAGAAAACAGTATCGCTTCACCGCATTACCAACGCTTTCTCCATCACCGCCCTCCCCTCTGGCTCGCAAAACTGGGAAATTGGATGGCAGGAAAAAGGACCACAGAACATATTCTCAAAGAAATTATTTATAATTCAGCACTTATCTCCCCTACCATCATTGACCGTTCGTTTCACAATCGGCAACGGGGCGATTTCCTTGGTCCCCTCTATTCATTAATGGACAATATCAAGACCTGGGAGGAACAATATGGAAAGAGGCTTCAGGCGATTTCTCATCAGGTCCTGCTTCTGTGGGGAGAACATGATCGGGTGTTTCCGCTCGCAGTGGGTGAACGGGTAAAAGACCAGTTACCTCATGTCGAATGGCATGTTATCCCGGAAGCCGGGCATCTGGCACAATGGGAGGCGCCCACTATCGTGAATCAATTCATCCTCTCATTTTTAGAACGAAATTTCTGAAAATATATCATTCAATCGGCTAATCAGCCCCCGCGCATAAGAGAAAATGGTATGCTTACACTACATGGGACTTTAAACTTGGATCACCGATCTGGATAGAAAGAGCAACCTTATGCAAAAAATCTCCTCCATTATTTCGTTACTTCTCATCCTGACAGCTTCGTCATTGGCAAGTTGTTCGACCATTCATGGCCAATCAGAGCATGAATTTTCCTATAAAAATATTCCGGTTGACAAAGAAAGCACTAGGACTGGGGAAGGTGCGACCATTCTTTTCCGAGGCACCCCCTTGCCGCTGAGTGGCATTGAAGTGAAAGCCGGAGAGACCCTTCGTGCGGTCCCATTGGCAAAAGGCGATTTATCACTTGTGGACATTCAGCAATCCCATGGCAAAGTCCGCATCATCAATATCGTGCCTTCTCTGGACACAAAAGTTTGCGAACAACAGACACATTATCTTAGTGAAAAAAATCAAGGCCTTGACCAACAGGTACAACTGATAACCATTAGTGTCGATACGCCTTTCGCTCAAAAACGCTTTGCGAAAGAAGCGGGAATTACCAATGTTGAATTTCTGTCAGATTTTCGAGGTGGGGAGTTTGGCACTTCCCATGGATTACTGTTGGAGGGACCCCATGTCCTGGCTCGAGCCGTCATGGTTGTCGACGCAAATAATGTGATCCGCTATCTCCAAGTCACTCCTGACCTTGGCCATATGCCGGACATGGACAGAGCTTTTCAAGTGGCTCGTTCCGTTCTAGAAAACTCGTAATACCACGCGCGCCGACAAAAATTCACCACGGACTCCCATGACGTTCTCAGAACAATTACGAAATCGTGCCGCACCTATTTGGGCTGCCCAATTAAAGCATCCCTTTGTCGTGGCATTAGGAAAAGGCACATTACCAGTAAAAAAGTTTCAATATTACATCTTACAAGATGCACGGTATCTAGAAGAATTAGCCAGGGTATTTGCCCTAGGGTCTGCTAAAGCGACGGATGGAGACACGGCTCTTCGCTTTGCAAAATTCGTTGAAGACACGATTACGGTCGAACGAGGGCTTCATGAATCGTATGGAAAGCAATGGGCTCTGTCCCCCAAAGATATGCGATCCACTCCCCTCGCCCCAACGAATTATGCCTACTGTCGGCATATGAGAAGCGTGGCTCAAACCGGGACACTCGGGGAAATTACCGTGGTAGCCCTTCCCTGTGCATGGGTCTATTGTGAAGTTGGACACCATCTGTTAGGGAAGGGCACACCCAAACGCTCACATCCGTATTATGAATGGTTACAACTCTATGGGTCGCCCGAGTTTGCAGAGGTCACTCGATGGATGCGGGCCGTCGTCGATCGATGCGCCAAGACCGCAGGCAAGGCAGAAAAAGCTAGGATGGAGGAAGCCTTTCTCGTCAGTTCGCAATACGAATGGATGTTTTGGGACATGGCTTGGCGGGAAGAACAATGGCCCATATAGTCGATGGGGTTTGTGTATCTTTAAAGAACATGCCATGGGCTGAATTCCCCCATGACAAAATTCTGCCCGTTCTTTCACCAACACCTCTCTTCGAGAGCGCAGCCACATGAAAAGGAGCCAAAACCCTTTCCTTTATATTTATATTCTTGCGTTATTCAACGTGTGTATCGGGCTCCAGTTTCCGGGTCAGGTCAGCGGAAAACCTCCCATGGCCACAGGAATCCAACCTCTTATCCAATTGAAACACCAATCCTTGCACAAACTCATCCCTGGAAATATTCGGCCCCTTCTGCTTCCAGAAGAACAGGAACAATTTCTTCAGGAACTTGAAGGTCATCCACCGGATTGGCCCGCCCTACAGAATCTGGATCACACGGAACAAAGCGAGCGCCTGTTCCAACTGAATCGCGCACGAGACGAGGCCCGCCTCATTCACAGGAACATCCTTCAACAACCCATTGCCTTCTTGTGGTCAGGCCTTCTCCGAACATTTATGCCGGAATACCAGGGATTTTCGGTGGCCCTTGGCCCGGAACTCACATCCACATCATGGGGAATTGTTCGTTTCAAGCCTATGGGATTGCCCGATTACCTAGTGGCCATCCCCTCTTTTGAATCGGTCGAACACATTCGGATTCAGCAACAAAAAGGTGAGCAAATTGCGATCGGTGTCCTTTTTTTCGGCACTCTAGTTGCCGATGAATCACTCATCTATGGCTTTTCTCACGATCAGAAAGAGGATGGAATGATTTTGCCCGTCGTGCAAATCGAAGACGTAAGGTATTTCCTATACCCCCCGAACGGATCATCATCCAATTAACCCACTGTTAACAAAGGACGTGTCAGATTCCTGCGCCCCAAACCATATCGAAACCATTCCTTATATTGAAATATTGGGGACCAGTCGTCCTATATGCTCTCGCCATTGTGTACCTCTCCTCCCAATCCAATCCTGCCCAACAGCTCCAGCTCCCTTCCTTTATTTTCAAAATTAATGATAAATTTTTACATGCCTGCGAATATGGCATATTGGGAATTTTGCTTTATCGAGCATTCAAATACACAACCTCGAACGCGGGAAATATGGGCCTCGCGATCATCTGCGTCATCGCATTCGGGATTTCCGATGAGATCCATCAATGGTTTGTCCCCCAGCGTCAGGCTGACATTTTGGATCTCGTTGCCGATACCTTTGGCGCCGCATTTTTGATTCTTGGCTGGGTACTCATAACAGAAAAAGGACGAAGACGGCTGACTAACCGCAAGTGACACTCACTCAACCCCAAGGCACAGTTGCCACGAAACTGCTGCCTGCACCCACCCGCAGGCAGCATCACCCAATGAGGGAATCTTTCAAAAAATTTTGGAAAAATCAGATGGCCTCTCTCGCGAACCAGAATGGGGTAACCTACCTCTTCGTCATGATGCTGGTTGTCGTCATGTCCATTGCAACGTTGGAAGTCACTCAACAGTGGTCGGTCATTATGCAACGGGATCGAGAGGCTGAGCTACAGTTTCGTGGGACCAGCATTGCGAAAGCCATTGAACGTTTTGTGTCGGACTGGGAAATTCGAAAGTCCACACGGCCCAATCAATGGCCGCGAACGCTTGAAGAATTAACGAAAAAGTCACCGAAACGGTATCTCCGAAGGGTCTACGCTGATCCCATGACCGGGAACAAGTTTGCGCTGATAAAAATTGGCCCGGATATACATGGAGTCAGAAGTACCAGCACCGAGACCCCATACAATCAAGATGTTTTCAAGGGGGCCAAGACGTACCAAGCCATCCGGTTCGAAGCCAAGGGAAACACCAACTGCCAGGTCAACCCCCTCAATCCTAATGCGCCAACGAACTGTGCCCCTGCGGCAAACACACTCCCTTCCGGAGGACCTTCCCTAGGGAATACTCCTTCGGCGAATTCCCCTGTTCAAGCTCCATTAACAGAAGTCTCCACAGAGGAAACCTCAACTTTACAGTAACCACCAGCCCGTTCGAGCCAGCAGGCACCGGGCTCAATATTGACCAGGGGATCTCCGATACAGAAACTAGAGTAGCTTAAAGAAACGAGCAGGTATCTCTAGCCCGAATTTGACAGATATGCTAGGGTAAGGAGGATTTGTGACATCTTCGTCTTACCCCCCTGTCATTCTCATTACATATAGTGAAGGATCTAATGCTTAGATTGAATCCGTTTTGCCTGTTGGCCATGGTTTTGATGATGCTTCTGATGTCCTGCACTCTTCGTGAAACCCAGCTTGGGGATGAACTTGAACAAAAAGGCGATTTTGATGGGGCTGTGGCGGCTTATCGGGACGCCCTGAGGAAGGACCCCTTTAACAAAGAACTTGATGAAAAATTTAAATCGGTAAAAATACGTGCGGCAGATCAACATTTCTCGCGTGGAAGGCAAAAGTTGAAAGAGCGAAAAATGGGCGAAGCCCTTCAGGAATTTCAAATAGCGGTGGGGCTGGATCCACAAAATATTGAACACCATACGGCCCTCAATGATGTCTGGCGCTTAAAGACTGCTTATCAAACCTTCATGGATGCCAAAAACATGGAAGGCCTTGGCCGATACGACGAAGCCATGGCGCTCTATGAATCAGCCGTGGAATTAGACCCATCTCTGTCGGAGGCTGTTGAAGGCATCACCAGAGTGGTCCAACTGCAGAAAACCACGCAAGCCATCGGTGGCTCCGCCGAGCCCGTAACCCTTCGATTCCAGAATACCCGTCTCAAACAAGTCTTTGAAATTTTAGCGAGAACCGCCAACATCGATATTCTATTCGATAAGGATGTTCGGGATGACCTCGTCACCATTTTCACCAAAGACACCCCGTTTGATGATGCCCTAAATCTTATCTTGAACACGAATCAACTGTTTGCCAAACGGGTGGGACCTGACCGGTTGTTGGTCATTCCGGATACCAAACAAAAACGGGAACAATACGAAGACCTCCAGATTCGTACATTTTATCTTTCCAATGCCAAAGCCAAAGACATCGCCAATCTTCTTCGGACAATTCTGGAAACCAAGCGCGTCTATGTGAACGAGCCATTAAACACCGTTGTCATCAGGGACGAACCGGCCAAGGTCACTCTGGCGGAACAGATCATCCTGGCCAATGATCGTAGCGACTCGGAAGTTCTGTTTGAAGTGGAAGTCTTGGAAGTCAACCGTAAAGACACACAAAACCTGGGTTTACAGTTTGCCAAAGAGGCTGGCTTTGGAGTTTTTCCGCCAAGTTTCGATTCAACGGATCCTACTAAACCTATAAAGGGAACCTTTGAAACACTTGCAACATCATGGACATTCCAGGAACTCACGAGCATTGGTCAAAGCTCTTATCTGTTTCGTTTTCCCAGCAGTGTGTTACTGAATTTTTTTAAACAGGAGTCCCAGGCTAAAACCCTTGCCTCTCCTAAGCTTAGAGTTCTCAATAATCAAAAGGCCTCCATCAATGTCGGAGATAAACAGCCCATTCTTCTCTCAACGACCAATGTCTTACCGGGTCAAGCCGCCACGGGAGGAACTCCCACCACTTCGACCGTGACCTCCATTGAGTTTAAGGATACGGGCATCAAAGTCACCGTTGAGCCGACCATCCACTTGAATAACACCATTTCCCTACGATTGCAAATAGAGGTCACGCGCGTAGGAGCTAAGGAAATTCTTCAAGTTTCTCCATTAATTACCCAATTCAAATTTGGAACTCGTACCGCGGACACAGCACTCAATATGCGGGATGGCGAGACCGTCGTGCTCGGCGGGCTCCTTTCAGAGGAAGACTCAAAGACGCGGGATGCCGTTCCCGGAGTCGATGATGTTCCAGTCCTTGGTGACCTCCTCAGCAACACCAATAAGGAAAAGATTACGACCGAGGTCATTTTGGTGATTACCCCCCATATTGTCCGAAGCGTCCAACCTCAGCAGTTGGCGAAACAGACTCTCTGGTCCGGCACGGCCAATCAGTACACTACCAAGCCGATGTTTTCATCACCTACCCCGGCTGTGTCCCTTATGAACACCCAGGACTTCCCCACAGACATGACCAATTATTCCGAAACGTCCGCAATTCCGCAAAATCCCCAATTAGCTGAGGGGAAGACGTCCACCCAGGAATCCTTGGAACAGGATCCGGCAGAGACATCTCAGCCTGTGACCGATGGACCTCACCTCCAAATTCTACCGTCAGCCGCATCAATCACAGTTGGAAAAGAAATATCAATTACACTTCAAGGTGAAAATTTTGTAAGCACCGGAAATTCGTCGCTCACACTATCGTATGACCCTGCCGTGTTGACTTTTAAAAACGCAGTGGAAGGTCCCTTCTGGGCCAACCAACTGGTCCCCTCCAGTCTCACGGTTTCTGTCGTCCCTAATCTCGGTAAAATCATGCTCCAAATGGGGCAACAAGGAAAATCTGTACAAGGAAGTGGCTCGCTAGCCACCGTAATATTCGAAGCCGCAGGGCCTGGAAATTCAACCATTGACATTCAACAATCAACGGTCTTGGGAGCCAATGGCCAACCTATCCCGGTCATGGTCCAACATGGCAGAATTTTGGTGGAATAAGACCTCGCCAACCCAAAGCGGGGTAACTTTAATCGAACTCTTGGTCACGCTGGTCATTATGTTCATATTAGCCTCCGTCGCCCTACCCATTGCGAAAGTCAGCATTAAACGGTCGCAAGAGCTGGAGCTTCGCCATACCTTACGAACGGTGCGCACCGCTATTGATGCGTTTCAACAGGATTGGGCGAGAGATGGGACCGTCCGTACAGGGAAACTCTGCGTAGAAAACGTGACATCCTGCCAAGAATCAACAGGAGTGACCGGGTACCCTAAAACGCTGGAAACTCTCCTAAAGGTTAAATTAACAGGCGAGAAGGCCCAACTCGGTGAACAATCGGAAATTAAACGGTACCTCCGGAAAATCCCCTTTGATCCCATTACAGAGACCACAGAATGGGGGCTCCGGTGTTTCCAGGATGAACCGGACGAAACGCGGTGGTGCGGGGAAGATGTGTTTGACATCTATACCACCAGCGAAAAAAAGGCAATTGACGGGACCCCCTATCGTGAATGGTAATGACCCACTTTGTAGTTATTGGCAAAAAAGGCTACACTTTACTTGAACTCATGATTGTCGTGGCAATCGTGGGGATTTTGATTTCCATCGCGATTCCCACATTTCAACACACGGCAATAAAAGCCAAGGAAGCGGCCCTGAAGCAAAATTTATTCACGATGCGATCGGTTATTGATCAATTTTATGCAGATAGAAAGGAATATCCGGCAACCTTAGAGGACCTGGTGGAAGAGAAATACCTTCGAGCGATCCCCGTGGATCCATTTACCCAGTCCTCGACCACATGGACCGAAATTTATGAAGAACAGGAGGAGGGCGAGGACTCTCCTGCTGGAATTTTTGATGTTAAAAGTGGGAGTGACGGCCAGGCACTGGATGGCACTCCCTATACAGAATGGTAGGTAGGACATGAAATGTAATCATTGGGCACACATGGTACTGAGCAGCACATTTCTCTTGG
>JAGQKG010000209.1 GCA_020430245.1 Nitrospira sp. | reverse complement strand
AGCCGTTTCGAGCAATTCGCGAGCAATATTCGGGCGGTGGATGGTTTGAGAAAGCAAAGTGGTGATCCTGGCAGGTGAGACGCCGAGCCGATAAAGAATTGTCTTGGCATTCTCCAAAATGGGTTCTGCTGCCTTTTTTGCGTTATCGATCCACTGAGCCTGCTCTCTTTTTAAGGTCTCGTCCAGTTTTTGTTCTGTTGCGGGATCTTCCGCCCCCCCGAATTCCAAAAGTTCGGGAGGAATCGGGGGCAGAATGTGGAAAAGCACGATATGAAAATTCTCCCGCGTTCCGACCATCTCAGCCACATAGGAGATGCTTCGAATGGAAGAATCCGACCCGTCGATACCGATGAGAAAAGTTTTGTCTCTCACCATAGGATCACTCCCTTCATGTAACGGAGATCATGATACGTTGCAATCAGGTTTGTTGGTGTACTTAGTGTTTAAAATCGGATGTGCCAATCCCACGGCTCTTTGAGTGATTCGACCTCATTTTTGCACAGGTTGGTCCCTGAGGTGAAGGGCCGGAACAATATTAGAAAAATGGGAAAATGTTCATTCGGCTATGCACATGGGTTTCAGAATAGTGCAGATGATTAGTCCATACTGAGGAGAAAAAGCACAAAAGTCTCATCACAATAGATCATACTCAATCGAGATACCTGTTATGAAAGTCATTCTTAGGTTCTGTGGGCAAAAGATTCACATGGGGAGTCAATGGCTCGGGGAGGTGCTTTGCCAGGAACCGAGGGGATAGGGCGAAAGAAGGCTGGTGGCGAGGGATGGAGCCGTTATTGCCCGCCGAACGGGGGCGTTGCGGCCGTCCGCAGAATACTCGCAAATACGTGAATGGGATGCTGTGGGTGCAGTGGACAGGAGCGCTGTGGCGCGATCTGCCGGAGAAGTACGGCAACTGGAACCGCCGTTAACGTCGTCATCTGCGATGGCGTGATTTCGGAGTTTGGGAAGCTGTTCTGGCGCCTTTATCAGATAGGCTTGAAGGTAACGCCGGATACCGTGTCGACAGCACAATCGTCCGGGGCCATGGCCAAGTCGCTGGGGCAAAATGGGGAATCAAAGACATGTGTTTGGTCATCCGCGGGAAGTCTTTACCTATAAAATTCACAGCCTCGGCGATGCTGCCGAAAGACTGCTTCAGTTCTGCCTCGCGGGCGACGAAGCGGCGGCCTGCAAAGCGTACGAAGCGTTGAAAAGGCTGACAGAGAAAAGCCAAAAGCACTGATCGCTGATAAGGGGTAGGGCAGCCACGACATAAGAAATGATTTGAAAAGTCGGGGTATAAAATCTGTTCCTACGCCACGTTCAAATCGCCATACGCCGATCCGGTCTAACAAGAAAAACTCCAAATCCAGAACAAGATCGAGTGCACGTTCGGCTTTCTCAAGCACAACCGGCGCATTGCCACACGCTACGACAAAACTGCCTCTTGCTTCTTCCCTTTCCTATTTCTGGCTGCTAGATAGATTTGCTTGAAATCTTTTTCGCAGAACCTAGGGTATGGAGGTGCCGGTCAGATCGCTTCGATCAGCTTCGATAGGTCACCCGTTGTTGTCAAGAATTTTCCCGATATTCTGTTCAGGTTCATTTGGCTTTCGATTTGAATAAGTGATCCCCAGATATCACAGGCTTGCGTTTTTCTGATATGTCTATTATTCTGGACATATGGAAATTAATGACGCATTGCTGGCTTTTGCGGCCCTCTCACAAGATACCCGGTTGCGGGTCTTTCGGCTGCTGGTGGAATATGGCCCGGGAGGGGCACCGGCCGGGACGTTAAGCGAGGCCCTGGCCATTCCCCATAACACCCTATCCTTTCACCTCTCGCACATGAGCAATGCGGGCCTGGTTCTTTCTCAGCGAAAAGGCCGGTCAATCATCTACAGCGCCAACTTTGAATTTTTTACCGACCTGATTCGCTATATGGTCAAAGATTGCTGTCGCGAAGATATGGCTAGTATCCGGGATAATAAAAAGAAGAAGTGCAGCATTATCGAACTTTCGAATTGTTGCTGACCTACTCACAAGGAGGCACATCCATGAAGCGTCTTCATATTCATATCGGAGTCGAACGGTTGGACGAAGCCATCAGGTTTTACAGCAAAATGTTTGGGGCGGAACCGGTTAAACGCAAACCGGACTATGCCAAATGGATGCTCGAAGAACCCTGCGTCAATCTGGCCATTTCCACGCGGACGTCCACCAAAGGCGTGGATCACCTGGGCATTCAGGTTGAGGAGGAACAGGAGTTGGACGAAATCCGGCAACGACTTCAAGCCGGGAGTCTCCCCGTGGCGGAGGAAGGCGAGACTCTTTGCTGTTATGCCAAATCGGATAAATCCTGGGTGTTGGATCCTGCCGGAGTTCCGTGGGAAGCCTACCGCACGATGGAAGACGCGGAAATTTTTTCAACCCATTCGGCACGCACGGATACCGCCTGTTGCGAACCGGCGTTCCTGGCGAGGCCCGAGTCTAAATTGCCGGAACGGGAATCCAGCGGCTGCTGTAGCTAATGTCCACTGAGCCCATAAAAGTTCTGGTTGTCTGTACAGGTAATTCGTGCCGCTCCATCATGGCCGAAGCCCTCCTTAACCACATGGGTGAAGGCCGATACCAGGCTTGGAGTGCCGGAAGTCATCCGGCTGGATATGTACACCCCGGTTCCATCACCACATTGAAACGGCATGGAATCGATCCGGGGCAGCCGTTCAGCAAATCGTGGGATGACATGATTGCACAGCCCTTCGACTTGGTCATCACGGTCTGTGACCAAGCTGCCGGAGAAGCCTGCCCGATCTTTTCCGGTCAACCCCGAAAGCTGCATTGGAGTATTCCCGATCCCGGAAGAGTGAAAGGTACAGAAGACGAGATCAACGTGGCGTTTGACCGGACCTTTTCCCTGCTCAAGGCCAGAATCGAAGACTTAATATCATGACTGCCGGTGTGCCACAGCGTTTATCGTTTCTGGACCGCTACCTTACGGCATGGATTGTTCTGGCCATGGCAACAGGTGTTATGGTTGGCTCGGTCTTCACCGGGGCACCAGCGTTCGTAAACAGCTTTTCTCTGGGAACAACTAACATCCCCATTGCTATCGGCCTCATCCTCATGATGTATCCCCCGCTTGCCAGGGTGAACTATGAAAAGCTGCCGTTCATCTTTCGCGATTGGAAAATTCTCCTCCTATCACTCGTCCAAAACTGGGTCATCGGTCCCTTGCTCATGTTTGGTCTGGCTGTGACGTTTCTCTACGATTCGCCTGAATACATGACCGGGCTCATCCTCATTGGCCTGGCCCGCTGTATTGCCATGGTATTGGTCTGGAATCAACTCGCCGAAGGCGACAACCAATATGTCGCAGCCTTAGTGGCCTTCAACAGTCTCTTTCAATTGATTTTCTTCAGTGGATTGGCCTGGTTTTATTTAGAAGTCCTGCCGCCGCTGTTGGGTCTGGCCGTACAAATCGTCGAGGTTAGTTTTGGGACGATTGCCGAAAATGTCTTCATGTATCTGGGAATCCCCTTTGTGTGCGGGTTTCTTTCCCGATGGATCGGGATGAAGCAAAAAGGTCTCGAGTGGTATGAACAGCGATTTCTCCCGAAGATCGCCCCTATCACCCTTGTGGCTCTGCTATTCACAATCTTTGCGATGTTTACCCTCAAAGGCGGGATGGTATTAAGTCTGCCGGGAGATGTTCTTCGCATTGCCGTGCCGCTTATTCTCTATTTCATTATTATGTTTCTGGTTAGTTTTGGCATGGGTAAACTCATCGGGGAGGATTATGGAAAAACCACGGCAGTGTCCTTCACCGCAGCCAGCAATAACTTTGAACTGGCCATTGCCGTGGCTATTGCCGCCTTTGGCCTTGGATCATCGGTCGCCTTTGCCACCGTCATCGGGCCTTTAGTCGAAGTTCCAGTGTTGCTGGCTCTCGTGAATGTCGCCTTCCGGTTTAAAGAGAAATGGTTTGCAAGCGATCCGGCATCCCTTCACTGTAGCTAAGCTAATTTCTCCATCCTGCCTGGTATTTCGTTGATTGCCTAATATTTCCAGACATGCCAACATAGGCATTGGAGACTGTGGAAAGCGTCATCCATGATGATTCAAAGAGGAGAACCTTTGTGTATCGTCTACACCGAACAAGCGCCACTTTCATCCGCCTGATTATCCTGCTGGTCCTTTCCGGATGCACAAATCATCCCGCGAAAGCCGAGGCCGAATCCCTTAAGCCGGTGGAGATTAACGAATGGCAGGTGCCTTGGGACCAGACGAGACCGCGTGATCCGTATGTAGATCAGCAGCATCGCGTGTGGTTTGTGGGACAGGGAGGAGATTACATTGCCGTTCTCAACCCTGAAGTCGGACAGTTCCACCAATTCAAGTTGGATCCCGGTACCGGTCCGCACAATCTGATTGTCGATAAGGAAGGACAGGTTTGGTACGCCGGAAATCGTGCGGCCCACATCGGCAAACTGGATCCTGCCACCGGAAAGATCACCAAGTACCCCATGCCCGATCCCAAAGCCCTTGATCCGCATACTCTGGTGTTTGGTCAGAACCGGGACATCTGGTTTACGGTACAACAAGGAAATTTCGTGGGGCATCTAGATATGGTCACTGGGCACATTCAACTCATGCGGCTTCCAACGGCACAGGCTCGCCCCTATGGCATCGTCCTGGATCCCGCCCGCTCCCCATGGTTTACTGAATTTGGTACCAATAAGTTAGGTACGATAGACCGGGATACCAAGACCGTTCGAGAATTTACGCTCTCACGGAAGGAAACACGACCACGACGACTGGGGGTCACCTCGGATGGCATCATTTGGTATGTAGATTATGCCGAAGGATATCTTGGATCCTACAATGCCAGAACCCGCGACATTCAGGAATGGTTGGCGCCAGGAGAGGCGGACTCGAAACCTTACGGGATGGCCGTCGATGACCGCGACCGGGTGTGGTTTGTGGAAACCGGCGCGCACCCCAATCGCCTCGTTGGATTCGATACCCGAACCCACACGTTCATGAGTGTCACCGATATCCCCAGCGGCGGGGGAACCGTCCGTCATATGGTCTATCACCAACCAACTAAAGCCATCTGGTTTGGCACGGATGCCAATACCATCGGCCGCGCCAGGGTCCCGTAGGGAAGTTCATGGAAAGGCTTGAAGTCTCGATTTTCAGGATTCCTCACTTTGTTCGGAATGACAATCTTGAGTGTGATTTGAATACATGGAATCTCATTCCTATCATTCATGCCGATCCTATTCTCTTTTGAATAAAAATGAGAAGGTGGACTATCATTGATAGGGTGCAATGACGGCAGCCGTCCTTAACCAAGGAGTTGGCATGTTCATCAAGCTATTTTTGTCGAAGAGCCCTCCGCGACGATCCGGCTTTCGATTCTTCCTCCTTGCCGTCTTCGTCTTGGCGCTTCCACAATTAATTCTTGGCGAGGCGGTTCATTCTTCCTCCTCTGCATCGGAGGGGGATGCGGTATTGGGTCAATTGGGAAGCATTGAATTTCCCGCATCCGGGGCACCAGAAGCTCATCCCCATTTCTTACGGGGTGTCGCGGCCCTGCATTCGTTCTGGTATGAGGAAGCCATCGAGGCGTTTCGTCGAGCCACCACGATCGATCCGAATTTTATGATGGGATATTGGGGCGAGGCGATGGCGCATAATCATCCCGTTTGGAGTGAAGAAAATGTTGACGAGGCAAGGGCGGCTCTAAAAAAAGTTTCCGAGACTGCGTCCGTAACCGTCAGAGAACGTCAGTATCTCCAGGCCGTGAACACGTTATTCGGCGAGGGAGACAAACTTGCCCGTGATCGGGCCTATTCGGTGAAAATGGAAAGCCTTGCCGGTGCGTATCCCGAAGATCTGGAAGCCACCTGCTTGTATGCCCTGTCCCTGCTGGGGTTAGCCACCCATTATGATGAAAAGCCGGACCTTCAGGAAAAATATCGTGTGCAGGCCGGGGCCCTGACCCTAGGCGTGTATGGCGTGAATCCGAATCACCCCTGCGCGGCGCATTATACCATTCATGCCTTTGACGATCCGATCCATGCCATTCTGGCCCTACCCCAAGCCCGTCGCTATGCCAAAATTGCCCCCGAAGCGCATCATGCGCAACATATGCCCGCTCATATTTTTGTCCAACTGGGTATGTGGGACGAAGCGGCGGCTTCTAATAAAGCCGGATGGGAAAGTTCGCAGGCCTGGGTCAAGGACAAACGGTTACCATTATCGCTACAGGATTATCACAGCCTGTATTGGTTGCAGTATGTCTATCTCCAACAAGGCCGGTACAACGCCGCTGCCGCTTTAATATTGGAAAAGCAACA
>JAGQKG010000208.1 GCA_020430245.1 Nitrospira sp. | reverse complement strand
AGTTTTTCCCATTGCTCGGAATCCCGGGGTTGGACCGCTAAGGTAGCATCCCCGGGGACAAACCTCCATCCTGATTCAAACAACGGTCTTTCATCTGATCGTTGTTCCCAATTTAACCAGAGTGTCTGCCGGTCCTTTTCGATATATCGCACGGTGCCCCGGATACCCGTGGGTTGAGAGAAATTGGTGATCCCTTTTATGAAGGTGTCCAGCGGGTGAGGTTCCGTTTCGAGCTGTGCCTGAGCGGTGAAAGCCGTCAATCCCAATCCCAGGCACGCGGCAAAGCTCAGGGAGAGAATTGAAAACCGTGAGAACCGTCCTGTCGACATGAACCCTCACAGGTGAGAGGAAGGATGACATTCTCGACTGTTTAATTTAATCATAAGCAGAGATGATTCACAAATACAGGTTTTTTGTGTTTAACTCGACCTAGACTTCAATCGCCCTGAACAAGACGAATGCTGGATGCTAAGAAAGAAATTACATCTCCAATGTAAGTATGGAAAATAAATACGAAATTCAGTGGAGAGTTGAAACCCTTTCTCAGATTGCGTTGACATCAAATTCTGAGGCGCAGTCATTTTTGGTGCATGGGATTCGTTTTTCTAATTGGGAGAAAGATATTTTTCGTGGTAGTAAATTTTGGATAGCAAAAGGATGTGTTACAGCACCAAGTCTTAATGCTGCCATTGTCGAATTTTATGCTAAATTGAAAAAGATAATTCCAAAAATTTCATTAATTTCTCAATGCTATATCGAATTTCCCTTTCAGCCCTTTCTGGTAAAAAGAACGGATAAAGAGTCTGCTTATTTCAGGTATTTTAGAGCTTCTGAACCTATAGGGTTGCTATTTGATGATCAGCAGGAAAAGGTGCTCAAGATCATTTGTAAGGAGGAGAAAATTCCTGAGGCCTTTTATTTTTATTGGAATGATGCCGTTAATACCATTGGATATTCTTCCAAGTTTCTTTTGATGTGTGCTGCTTTAGAGGCAGTGGCAAAAGTAGGACTTTCCGATGAGGAAAGAATGAGAGATAGGAAGGCTTACAATAGGCTGTTTTACCCCAAGATAAAAGAAATTCTTGGTCAAGATCAGGGATTAATGGAAGATTTGTATGGTACAAGGGAAAATGGGTTTTCTGGGTTGCGGCAAAGACTAACGCATGGAGAATACTTTAGGCGTAGAGACTCTGATAAGGACTATGTGGATTTGGTGCATCAAAAAATTATTCAATACTTAAATAATATCCTGCAAGAAGAATTGTTGTTCGAAAATGTTGTTGATCCCCAGAGACACATTTGGGGCAATAAGGAAGGAGATGAAATCTTTGACGGGCGTTTTATTAAGGCAATAGGGGAGAGAACTTTCGACCTTAAGGAGGTCCTGTCCGAAGCTGACAAAAATGGCTCCGGTGATTTAGAAAGCTATGAATATATTTATGATGGTGCCATAACCACCGATTATTGAGCTGGCTTGTTATTTCCCTATCCTAAGGCTAATTGAGCTGATTTTTAGACCAGTTCGACAGCAATAATTTTCCCCAAAGAATCAAGTTGTAACCCATCCATAGGCGTGGTGGCTTGGGGATGGGCCTTCATCCAGGTAGGCCATTTTGATATGGCTGAGATAGTCCTTCGGGACGTCCTTCCGTGTGGCTTCGACATCTACCTTAAATAGTTTAGCGGCATTGAGACCGAAGATTTTGGCTTTGAGCGTTTTGGTCAGAGCTGGGTAGTGAAACTTTTCCTGGAGTTCTTCAGGAATTTGAAACCGCCGGAAGGCTTCGATTTGCCATTGGGGCGTGCCATACCAAATGGAATCGGTTCCCCAGAGAAGATGATCTTCTCCGAACGCCAAAAGAATCTGTCCGAGCAGATGGGCGCAGACGATGGGTTCGGTGATAACGAGTTGACCGAATGTCGAACCCAGTTCCATATACACATTGTTGAGCTTCGGTTGCTTGTGTTTTAAACGGCAGAATTCGCTGGTCCAGGGAATCTCACCTTTTTGGGCTTCTTCAGGATTGATTCGAGAGGTTCCTAGAAATCCGGAATGGTAGATCAGGAAATTCAGTTTGGGGAAATCTTTCGCGGCCTGGAGGATGTCGCGTGGATGGTTGTAATCGGGCACCGGGCCGAGCGGCAGGCCTTTGTGCGCGCAAATGTTGGTAATGTTGAGAGCCTGCGCTTTTTCAAGCATGGGATAGGCGGTCTGTTCATCGCTCAGCCACCAGCCATGCTCGAAGCCTTTCGGCGGCGAGCCGGTATAACATTTCCATGCATCGACCTTGAACGTCTCCGCTTGCTGATCCATGTAATCAAGATCGACCTTGCCTAACTGGGGCATGACCAGGCCATGGGCGAGCATGCGCTGGGAAGCGGTGAGACGGTTGATTGCATCACGGATATGCGTCATTTCTTTGGGCGGGACGACGGCTTCCCATGGATAGGGGCCAGGCGGGGTGCTGATGAGCCCGATAGAAGTGTCGCTGTCCAGAAAGACTTCTTTGATGTAGTTTTCCAGACTCAGGTCTTCCATCGTTCCATGATCGCCGGAGAGCTTGGGATTCAGGCCCATCTCTTTTGCCCGCCGTCGCAGGCCCAGGAGCCCTTCCTTCCAGCCCGGCTGGTTGAAGGAGGAGCTGACGTAGTGCGTTTGCACATCGAAGATGAACGGGAGGTTCCCTTTGCGTGCCTGAACCGCTTGGGGTTCCGCCGCTTCAACGTCAAGCACATCGAAAAATTTTCCAAACACCTGATTCATAGCCAAAAAAGCCAGCGCCATTCCACCCGTGGTTTTGAGAAAATCCCGCCGGTTCATCCCGAGGCGGCTGCTCAGCCGTTTGCTGCTGTGGTGGATCAACCACTCGACATGGTGTTGTTTGATGGACTGCGGGGGCGGGAGAAATTCTTCGCTGGAGACGATCTTTGTGGGAAGGGGTGAGGCCGAGGTGTATCCTTGCTGTATGTGGAGGGGTGGTCGATGCTTCATATGATCGATTCTGCCTTTTCCATGGAGCCGAAGGCAAACACTGCAGAGGTGAATGGTGGCAGCAGTGCAGAAATTATTTCGACCCGAATTCAAACATCTTAATCAACGGTTTTTCCTCTCGTTCGATCATATCATAGTCGGACGATTTCCCTGGTTGATATCGAGGGAACAGCTCAATGGTTCGTCGGGAGGGGGATGTTTTCGATTCAGCGGATTGCGGCGTTCGCCAGCCAACGGGAGGAGGAGGTGGTGGTAATCGCCAGTCCCGTTTCTCTTCTTGTGGAATTCTCCATCGGTTGGATTCGAGGAGGTTTTCCGAGAGAGGCGATCGGTACGAGTCTTCATCCGGGAGCGACAGGGTACTGGATTGTTCCAGGGCAGCCGCTGCGAGCAGTGCCGGAAGCAGGAGAAGCATGCCCATCAATCCTAAGGAGAAAGATGGTTGTTCCTCAACAAGAAACCGCTCTGCGCTCGTCATGGGTTCGTGCCCACCTGTTTTCTCCATTCGACTCCCTCGAACCAGTATTTGTGAGCGGAGTCCAACCAGGTATCAGCGTTATGGCTGATGATCCACGCGTTGAGAAAATGAATGAAATCGGGGTCGCCTTTGTTGACGGCAAATCCCGTTTTGGTCTCGAGCAACGGTTTCGATAATGGTTCATCCACGGTTTTGGGATGGTCCAGGGCCACAAAGGTCGTAATGGGCTCGTGTTCGACGTAGCCATGTACCTTTCCGCTTGTGAGGGCCTGTATGGCTTCCTGGCTGGAGGCAAATGTTTGAATTGTGGCATTTGGAAATACCCGACGGGCGAGATCTTCCGCTACGGTTCCGGTTACCGCGGTGATAATTACTTCCGGTTGATTCAGATCCTGGGGGCCACGAAAGGTTTTCGTTAACGAAATATTGGTGACCAGTCCGATCCCGGCAGAATCATAGGGGTCGCTGAAGTTGACTTTTAGGGCACGTTGGGGGGTAATGACCATGCCGGCCGTAATAATATCGATTCTCCGATCCAGGAGAGCCGGCACAATATTCTGCCACTCGAAGACATGAAACTCTGCTTGGGCTCCGAGGTCTTTGGCTAATTGACGGGCGATGTCAATTTCAAAGCCCGTTAATTGGTCATTGCTGTCTTTGAGGGTCCAGGGGGGAAATAACGAGACACCCACTCGTAATTTCTTGCTTTCAATCACATGTTGCAAGGTGCCGGGTTGGCTGGCGGGAGACGGGCTTGATGAGGATTTTGCGGGGGACTCCGCCCCGGCTGTTGTCAGAATGACCAGGGACCAGCAGAGGACTGCTGCGAAACATATCAGTAGAGTGCGAAAGGACTGTTGGTGTGTGTGCATTATTACCGCCATGGTTGTGGTTCGCGTTTATGAAAGCCGTCACTGTACCATAGGGCTTCTATCCCTGAAAGTAGGTGGATAGCAGGTGAATGGTAACCAAAAAACAGCAAGAGTCATCATGGCGGGAGGGATATATGAAAATTAGAGGTTCGATGAGCTGGGCACTTTTGCTGGTGATAATTTGTTGGGTCAGTGTCGTTTCGGCCGAGCCTCTGTTGCAACCATGGACAAAAAATCCCTGGTACTGGAGTGATCATGGAGAACCGGTACTGCTGTTAGGGGGGAGCGATGACGACAGTCTGTTTCAATGGCCGGAAAAAGATCTTCTTGCGCAGCTTGATCGGTTGGTGGCTGCTGGTGGCAATGTCATCCGGAACACGATGAGCAGCCGACAGGATCGGGGTTTTGAGGTCTTCCCGTTTAAACAGGTGAATGATGGCCAGTATGATTTAGACCAGTGGAATGACGAGTACTGGGCACGCTTCGACCGGATGCTGCGAGAAACGGCCAATCGCGGCATCGTTGTGCAGATCGAGATCTGGGACCCTTTTGACTATATGGGCGACACCTGGCAGATTCAGCCGTACAACGCGCGGAATAATATCAATTACACCGCAGAAAAATCCGGATTAGCGGAGCGGTATACCGAAACGCCTCATCAAAACAAACAACCGTTCTTCTTTACGACGCCAAGGCAACGAAACAACCAGGTGGTTTTGCGGTACCAACAACGATTTGTCGATAAGATGCTGGAAAATACCCTGCAATATGGTCATGTGCTTTATTGCATGGACAACGAAACAAATGGCGAGGAAGAATGGAGCCGTTACTGGGCGACATATCTCAAACATCGCGCGGACAGGGAACACAAAAGGATCTTTGTCACCGAGATGTGGGAGAATAAGGATATAACCGCCGAGATCCATAGGCGAACATTCGATCATCCGGAGATTTACGATTTCGTCGATGTTTCGCAGAACAATCATCAGAGCGGCCAAAAGCATTGGGACCGCTTTCTCCATGTCCGAACTGATCTGGCCAAACAACCGCGACCGATCAATTTCACAAAGGTCTATGGTGCCACCGGGGACCGATTCGGTAACGACCAGGACGGGATCGAACGGTTCTGGCGAAATCTGTTGGCCGGTGCCGCGTCCATTCGTTTCCATCGTCCTACGGCAGGACTGGGACTTCATGACAAGGCCGTGGCCAGTATTCTTGGAGCGAGAAAACTGGAGTCGCAGATACCGTTGTGGACCCTCGAGCCCGCACAGGATCTGCTCCTAGACGCCAAGCCGAATCATGCTTACCTTTCCGCCCATAGGGGTCATGCCTTCGCCCTCTACCTGCCTGTTGGCGGTGGAGTGCGAGTCGATTTTTCCAGCACAACAAAGCCGTTGGTAGTCCATTGGATCGAGATTGCCACTGGTGAATGGGGGCTCGAACAACATATCCAAGGCGGCGGGAAGGTTTACCTGACGTCTCCAGGAGATGGCAATTGGGCGGCGGCAATCACTGTGCAACATCCTGTACGGACTGACTGAGCAGGGTGATTGAGCATACTCTTCTCTGAGCGGAGGTCTTCGTTCTATACCATGCCGCACACTTGAAGGCCATGATTGCAGCCATTTCCAGGGAAAGGGCACATGTGAAACGGGCATTAGCGATATTGGGAACGGGCTCTGACGTGGGAAAAAGTTTGGTCACGGCCGGCGTATGTCGGGTGTTGCATCGGGCCGGCGTCCGAGTGGCCCCGTTTAAGGCACAAAACATGTCACTGAATTCCTTTGTCACCAGGGATGGAGGCGAGATGGGGCGGGCACAAGTGCTTCAGGCGCAAGCCTGTGGGTTAGTACCGCATGTGGATATGAATCCGATATTGATGAAGCCGGAGGCCGACGCACATTCTCAGGTGATTGTTCAAGGAAAGGTGTGGCGCAGTCAGAATGCTCGGGATTATTTTGACCGAAAATCCCACCTGTTTGGATTGGTGAAGGACAGTTATAACCGGCTGGTTAAGCAGTATGACGTGATGGT
>JAGQKG010000207.1 GCA_020430245.1 Nitrospira sp. | reverse complement strand
AAGACCCTGAGAAAAATTTGCGCGGGTGACCGGGATCATATTGGACCGCCATTATGGTGCACATTTTGGATAGGGTGCTTGCCATTGTGGCGATTGCCTGCCTTATGCCGGTGATGATTATCGGGCGGAAACGGACCGTATTCACCATGTCCTCTACCGTCAATGGATGTCTGTGTTAGTCATCGCTTCCCCGAACAATGTCATGCGTGGTCCGGTCATCAATTGACCCATTTCGTTTCTGACTTTTCTGTCAAACACCATGGCCTTTCCCCGATTGTCCCATCAAGAGGACTGAACAACGTCAGGATTTGAACAAGTCATCAGTCCATTTCCAAGTCCAAAATTCTCGGTACCCAATCACCGGCTTCCAAGTCATTGGGTATTCCTCTCTGTACCAGTCAGGCACACGATTTGAAAGCTGCGGGTTTTGGGGCATGGGGATTGGCCTCATTCATGTAAGGTGCCAAGGCCTCACGGACTTTTGTCCTGGCGCGATGTAACAGCACACGCTGATTGGATTCGGAGACGCCTAGCATCCGACAGACGTCCTCAGATTCAACCCCCTCCACATCCCGCAGCAGGATCACTTGTCGCTGCATGGCCGGAAGGGTGTGAATGACGTCATACATCCGCCCGACCATTTCCTTATTCAACAGCTTCCGTTCAGGTGATGCTTCCGTTTGAGAAAAAATGATTCCGGAATAATTTCCAGGGCACCCCTCTCCTCTAGGGGCAGTCGACAGTTCATCCACCATGTCGATTTCTCCTTGATCAGCATCGGAGGCCTTTCCCGGAAACTCCACGTACCGGCTTTCACGCACCCCCTGCGTTTTGGCCCGATTGACCAGAATGCGAAAGATCCACGTTTTTAACGACGAGCGCTCCTCAAAGCGATGAATGCCTTCCAACACCGCCATCCAGGTATCTTGCACGACTTCTTCGGCCACCGCCTCGCTAGGCACGAAGGTCAAGGCGACCCGACGTAATGGAGAATGATAGCGTTCGACCAATTCCTTAAACGCCGTTTCTTCGCCGCGTCGAACGCGTTCCACCAAGGCCGCTTCTGCAGAGTCGTCTTCCGCTTGACCTTCGTGACGGTCGTGGCCTTCGAATACCCGGAGCGCCGGGGTCCCGGCTTTCCTGAGCCGACCTGGCACGTGTGCACTGAACAGACCATCCATCGATTCTGCTGTGATTGTACTCATGGGACGCTCCTCCATCGAAACCATTTAGGTAAATAAGATCTGCTGAATAAATGACGGACAATTTTTGATGCCACAGCCTTGAGTGATGAGCCGCCGAATCATGCGGACTCCATCCTCCCCCACAAAACTCACTGCTGAGAAATCAAGCACCACCTTGTTGCCTTGAGCCAACAGGCCATAACATTCGGTTTCGACCACGTTGATCCATTCCGCCACGATTCGTCCTTCGATTTCCACGGTCGTCGTTCCGTTCTGTGTGGCTTTGACCGTGAGTCGAACCATGGGTCAGGATTTCCTGTTGGATTTGAACTGTCTCATATAAGGGTTCTTGAGCAACCATCGGGCCAAAAGAAAACCGGCCACTCAGACAGTATCCAAGTGGCCGGTTTCAGTGAGGTTTTTTATTATTTGATTGATAAATTCCTGAGCGGTATTCCCAATATTTTTTCCCAATATTTCGTGACGGTCACAACATATTGGGAATCGCTCCTACTTTTTTCTTGTAATTCCCAGCTTCTTCATTCTGGCTTCCAAAGTGGTGGGTTTCAACCCCAGCAACTCCGCGGCCCCGTCCTTTCCACTAACCCGCCAACCTGTTTGTTCCAGGATTTCCATGATATGCTGCCGCTCACGCTCCTCCAAGGTCATGACAGTTGATACTGCCCCCCCTCCCCGTGCCACCGTCGACAATTCGATGGGTTCCAGGGAAGATCCTTCCGTGAGAATGACGGCTCGTTCGATGACATGTTCCAACTCGCGGATATTCCCGGGCCAGGCATATTGCCGCAGCGCCGCCATCATCGACTCCGGAATCCGGTCGATTCGTTTTCCTAAATTCGTAGCGCATTTCCGCACAAAATATTGCGTCAGGATCGGAATGTCCTCTTCCCGTTCCCGAAGGGAAGGGAGATGAATTGGAAACACGTTCAGACGATAGTACAAATCGGATCGATAGTGACCGGTGCGGGACAGGTGCTCAAGATCCCGGTTGGTGGCAGCGATGACCCGGACGTTGACTTTAAAGGTTTGCGTCCCTCCGACTCGTTCAAACTCCCCCTCTTGGAGGACCCGTAACAGCTTCGCCTGCAAATCCAAAGGCAGCTCCCCGATTTCGTCTAAAAAGATCGTGCCTTTGTCAGCCAATTCAAACCGTCCAATTTTTTTAGTTAACGCGCCAGTGAATGCGCCCTTCTCATGCCCAAAGAGTTCGCTTTCAATCAAGCCGGCAGGTATGGCGGCACAATTCACTTTGACCAGCGGCTTGGACTTGCGAGGACTCAGGTTATGTATGGCCCTGGCGATCAACTCCTTCCCAGTTCCGGTCTCCCCCGTCACCAATACGGTCGAATCGGTGGGAGCCACCCGCTCGACGTTGCGCAACACTTTTTTGAGAGTCGATGAGGATCCAATCACCTCTTCAAAATTGTGCACACTTTGGATTTCCTCACGCAGATAAGTATTCTGGGCTTCCAGCCGGGCCTTTTCCTGTTCCATGAGGACTTTGTCGGTAATATCCAGGAACATGGTTCGGGTATAGGCCCCGCCGGGATCGGGCCTGGACCACCATTGAATCCACAGGGGCTTACCATTGTCCTTGCGGCGCAATTCCAATACCACGCCACTGGTATCCGTCCCGCGACCAATCGAGTCAAAGGCCTCCTTCAACCGCTTTTGCGCTTCCGGGGTATCGGGGATAAACGATTTGCCGTACGTCCCTTCGACTTGATCCGGCGTGATGCCCAGGGTATTCATCGCCACCCGGTTGGCCCGGATAAACCTGGAATCCAGCCCTTCGTTCACATAGGCAATCGGCGCCTCGTCGAACAGATCACGCAATTGTTCTTCACTTTCCGCAAGCCTGGCATGAATGTTCTGACGTTCTAATTCCGCTCCTGCCCTCGCACCGAAAATTCGAAAGAGCGGAAGCAGCCTGGCATCCATCGGCATGGGGCGAACATCCAACGCGGCCAGGTGCCCCAGCACGTCACCGGACTGGTTGAGCAACGGAATGGCCAAATAACTTTCGGCCCCCAGATCGACGAGTCCTTTTTCATGGGGAAACAGTTGTTGAACACGTTCAGGGAAATGGCAGACTTCACCGGCAAGCACTTGTTGGCAGGGGGTATGCTCCAGATCATATTCAAAATTCTCAATTATGGCCTCACCGTTCCAAAAGGCCAGCGTTCTCACCCGGCTCGCACCAGCCATGAGTTGCCCCACAAACGCGTACCGGACACCCAGCGCCTTTGCCAGGTTTCGAGCCAGTGCCTGGAAAAATTCCCCTCCGGAGGTCGCAGCGGTGCCTTCATCGACGAGCCGCAGGATAAAATCACTTTTCCTGAGGGCTTGGTCCAACTGAACCCGCTCAATTTCCGCCAACGCCCGAGCGGCGAAAATACGCATGATGGAAGCCATATAGTCCCCATTCGGCATCGGCTTATCATCGAGCACCGCCAAATGCCCAGCCACCTTTCCGGAAGCATTGATGAGGGGGAGGCCGCAATAACTGACGGCTCCCCAGTCTTTAATGACTTGGACGTTGGGATAACAATCGGCCAAGCCGTCGGCATGATGGACCACCTGATGATTCAACGCCACATCACAGGGACCACCAACCGGTACCTGGAAACGAGGGACCAAGCCCTTCGGCGACCATCCGGCTTTTGAATAAAAACATCCGTCCACTCGATTGAATTCAGACAGGTAGGCATATTTCACTCCCAGCGCCCTGGCCAGCTCCTCGACCAACGTGTCAAAAAATTTCTCTCCCGTCTGCGCCTCCACTCCTTTGACTACTCGCTGAAGCACTTCGTCCTGGAGCACAGGAACGGGACCGAAGGAAGACACCTGGGCGGAAACTGTCGAAGGGACGGGCTCTTCCTCAGAGTGAAATGGAGACGTTGTGCGTACCTCAGCCATTGCCCACTCCTCTGAAATTGCCATGCCTGAGAAAAATCGGACCGCCTTGGTTAGAAACTCACCGTCGCTATTATCTCCGAGGAACCAGAGGAAAGGGAATAGATCAGTTGCCGTATTTCCAGACGGCTGCTGAATTTTTATGGGGTCAATTGAACGTCTGAGAATGACAAGAAGACCGGGTGGGAGACACCCTCAATATAATTGTCATGCTGAGCCCGGTCGACCTGAGCACAGATCTTTCACTACTAATAGAATGACAGGAAGATGGCGAACCATAGTTTCCGTATAATCTCTGGCTGCCTTTTCCTGGAATCCTGAAATTCACAGGTCAAGCAAAATTACACGGCCCGATGAGGAATTTTCGGCGGTTGATCCTCCTACCATCCTGGCCGAAAATACCCAGGCCAGTTTAGGGTTTTTTCGTGATACACTAGGCGTGAAGATCGTGGGAGAACATGAAACTTGTGGAACGGGGCAGGGAGGCCCGACTATACTCGTTGGACGGCTCAACGACCTCTTCTCCGGCAGACCATTTGGCCACCAACCCTTCACCCACCTTTGTGACATATTGCCAACATCTCAAAACATGTTTCAGGTTTCGGACCCTGGGAACATCCCGAGATCGGACGTGGGATTTTCTCGCGACCTGATGATTTGGACCCAGAACGGACATGTCCTGCAAACTGTCCAACGATAACCCCTCAGGCTGCTGTTCATAGGGAGCCCATCCATGTCCAAAAACCCACCTCACCTGACCATCGAAGAAGAACGCTTAGAGGAGTCCAAAAAGCGGACGGTGCATTGGAAACGGTGGGGACCCTATCTGAGTGAACGCCAATGGGGCACGGTCCGTGAGGACTACAGTCCGCATGGTTCTGCCTGGGACTATTTCCCCCATGATCATGCCAGATCACGGGCCTATCGGTGGGGCGAGGATGGCATCGGTGGCATCTGCGACCGCCACCAGCGAATTTGCTTTGCGCTGGCGCTCTGGAACGGGAAAGATCCGATTCTGAAGGAACGCTTGTTCGGCTTGACCGGGAACGAAGGCAATCATGGGGAAGACGTTAAAGAGTATTACTTTTACCTGGACTCCACACCGACGCATTCCTACATGAAGTTTTTGTATAAATATCCCCAACACTCCTTTCCCTATACCCGATTAATCGAAGAAAACCGGAAGCGGGGCAAACACGATTGGGAATATGAGTTGATGGATACGGGCGTGTTTGATGACAACCGGTATTTCGACGTGTTTATCGAATATGCCAAAGCGACACACGAAGACATCCTGATCCGGATTACCGCTCACAACCGTGGACCTGATTTCGCGGAACTTCATGTGCTGCCGACGATCTGGTTCCGCAATACCTGGTCCTGGACACCGCATGCTCCCCGTCCCACACTCAATCGGGATGAGGACCTTAGCGATGCGCAGGTCATCCACCTGGACCATGAACAATACGGGTCGCGGTGGCTGTTATGCGAAGGCACTCCGGACATGCTCTTTACCGAAAATGACACTAACACGCAACGGCTCTATGGAGTGCCCAACGCCGGCCCCTATGTCAAAGACGGGATCAATGACTCCATCGTCGCCGGGACACAAGGGACGGTAAATCCGGAACAAGTCGGCACGAAAGCTGCGATCCATTATCATCCGTTGCTCCCCCCCGGACAAAGCATCACTTACCGACTGCGTTTGACCAATCTCCCTCCGACCGAGGGCCAGTTGGGCGAAGAGTTTGAAACCATTTTTCCTGCACGCCAACGGGAGGCGGATGAGTTTTTTGCCAAACGACTCGGGACGGCACAATCCGAGGACGCGCAAAACGTTCAGCGTCAGGCATTTGCGGGAATGCTGTGGAGCAAACAGTTTTATCATTTTGACGTGCGCACCTGGCTGGCCGGAGACCCCACAGGACCGCCGCCGTCCGCAGGGCGCAAAGATGGCCGGAACGCGGATTGGAAGCACCTCTATAATGAAGACATTATCTCCATGCCCGATAAATGGGAGTACCCATGGTTTGCGGCCTGGGACCTCGCCTTTCATTGCGTCCCATTAGCCCTGGTGGACCCGGACTTCGCAAAAGATCAGCTTCGGCTATTGGTCAGAGAATGGTACATGCATCCCAACGGGCAGATTCCGGCGTATGAGTGGGCGTTCGACGATGTGAATCCACCCGTCCACGCCTGGGCCACCTGGCGGGTGTATAAAATTGAAAAACGTATCAGGGGCAAAGCCGACCGGGTGTGGCTGGCCAAAATTTTCCATAAACTCCTGCTGA
>JAGQKG010000206.1 GCA_020430245.1 Nitrospira sp. | reverse complement strand
CCACTTCCTCAGGTTGGCTTCTTGATGTCCCCCTCAAACAAGTACGAGTACTTTTTATTGGATGAAATTCCCACAGAACCTGAATTACGGGAAAATGGCTTTCAGTCGCAGCATCCCGAACCCATTCGCGGCCTGGCAATAGATGAGGCACTACTCAGGGATAAGCTTGGCGAGAAGGGTATTTCGTTTCGAGGCGGTGGAGAAGTTGTGCCACCCGAGCGTTCGCACTCAACTCTGTGTGAACTGGAAGGCAGGATCGATCACAGCATATTTCGAGCAATCGCGAAAATCGCGTTTAATTATCTCGTATTTTGGCAAGGTTCGGAGTTTGTTCAGCATCCTTCATTCGACGTAATGCGGCGTTACATACGCAAAGGTGAAAACCCGAACTATAAAATGATTGACGTTCAAGATGCTGCACTTCTTGGAGATGAACCAGTTGGTGGGAGGCGGCGACTTGGCCATTTGATAACCACGAATTGGGCACAAGATGGAGTTTCAATTGTAGCCCAAGTGGCCTTGTTTAATTGGGTCAGGTACCGAGTGAGTTTGGCTCGTGACTTTACCGGAGAACGCCGAGATATTAGACGAGGTCATTTCTTCGATGCCGTGAATCGACAAATTTTAGAATTGAGGGCGCGGTAGTTCTTAGGATGGATACTTCATGTAACTACCAATTCGAGTAGGACGCTTTACTAGCATTGGGCCGTCGGTTAGATCGCGCCCTCAATTGAAATGTTGAACGGCTAAGGATACAGATGCAGAGTATTTACGAGCAACGGCTGTGCGCCTTCGTAGACATTCTGGGTTTTGGTGATCTCGTTAGGAGAAGTCTTGATCGCCCGACCCTCCAGCGAAAGATACGACAGATCCTCCGCGAAGTGATTCTGGCGCGCCCTGTTTAGGAAAGGGATAGTCCTGTTGACGTCATCGAAGCCCGATTAAGGCAAGAAGATGTCCTGGATCCGCAAGCCGAGGCAGAACGGTTGGTCAATGAATACGCCGCAGCCGAGCGCGGCTCTAGTTTCTCTGACTGCTTAGTCCTTTCTGCAGCTCTCAACGATCGCGCTATCACCGGACTCGTCACCTCCCTGTTGTTTCTTTCTGGAAATCTTGCTGAACTCGGTGTGTATGCACGCGGGGGCGTTTACCTTGGGCAGCTTTGCCATGAACAGGATCTGTGCTTTGGGCCTGCACTCATTGAGGCTTACAATCTTGAGAAGAAATTCGCCAAACATCCACGCATTATCTTTTCCACTGAAGCTTATGGGGAAGTCGCACAGGTCAATATGACAAGCCTTGGGCCTTTAGCATCCTATCTGCGGGAGGACGTAGTTGACGGTTGGCGTTTTCTTGACTTCCTCAACCAGACTGCTCCTCACCTCGCGCTTCCTACGGATCAAATGAGGGTGATTCGACGCGAACTTAATAGACATTTGTCCTGTTCGAACCTTAAGCCTCAGGTGCGGGAAAAACATGTTTGGCTTGGGCGTTACTTCAATTTGGTTTTGGAAGAGGGGTCAATTGTAGGCATCGACCCTTTGTCTGTCGGTGCATAGAATGAGGCCACCGACTACCAATCGTCCGAAAAGTGCTCCGTTAAATGGGCACTTTTCAGTCGAGAAGGCTTGGCTGGGCGGGAAGTGGTGTCTCTCTCCTTGAGGGGACCCTGCCCTATAGCTGCACAGTATAAAATTTTTTGCATTGTTCTCTCTTGGCAAGAGTGCTGCTTCCTTCGCTTAAGAAATGGCAGAAAGATTAATTGTCGTGAATGTTCCTACTTTCATTCTTCCGGGAATTGGTAATTCTGATCATGTCCACTGGCAAATGCCCTGGGAGTCCGCTAACACGGGATTTGTTCGTGTGCAACAACGAGATTGGGAAAACCCTGTCTGCCATGAGTGGATGAATGTTCTTAAGCAAGCCGTAGCAGAAATTGAGGATAATAATGGGCTTGTTTCCCAAAATCCGGGATATGGAGGAGTGCCGTGTCTAGGGAATAATCTGGTGAGGATTGTCATTGATGTATCTATCTCAGCTAAAATCGTCAGTGGATGCGGCAATTCAACGCAGAACGGAAAACTTGTCTGGAACCACTCGAGCTAAGGGTGGGCAACTTCTCCATTGAGAATGAGTTCCGATTACTGAGTAACTATTTATAAAGGATTCGTTTGGCTTAACCCCCAACATTGGAGGATTTCAGGTGAACCCAACCAATCCCTCGATTTTTGATCTGAGTCCGTCGGAAAAACTTCAGCTTGTCGAAGATTTGTGGGATGATCTTGCGGCCACTCCCGAAGCTGTACCCGTTCATGACTGGCAAAAGGAAGAGCTGGCCAGGAGAAAGGCCCGCCTGATGACAAACCCGGCCTCCGGACTCACCTGGGAAGAAGTCAAACGAAGAGTCCGAATTTGCCATGGCCGCTGAGTTGATCGTTGCCCCGGAGGCAGAGCAAGACGTCGCAGAAGCGCACGCCTGGTATGAGAGTCGGCGGATCGGTTTGGGGGAAGAATTTTTGAGTTGCGTCGATGCGTGTATTGAAGCGATCTGCCCTACACCCCATATATATGCCACGGTCTTCGAGAACTATCGTCGCGGGTTGGTGCGACGCTTCCGTATGCGATCTTTTATGAGTGTATCGAAGACCGAGTAACGGTTTACAGCGTGTTTCACACTGCCCGCGATCCTGAAAAATGGCGGGAGCGTCTTCATTGAGCTGATGTGGTTGACCGCCCCAACACCTATGTGACCTTTTTATTTCAAGAGGAAAAAGAATTTCTACATGGAAAAGCTTTTTTCAGTGTTTACCGATTCGCGATAGAACCCATTTGGTTCCTCCTCTCGGCAATGGTGCTTCTGCGTTCTCATCAGAAATACCAAAAAGGATACCTATCGTGAATGTTCCCACTCTCATTATTCCGGGAATCGGCGACTCTGGCCATGCCCATTGGCAAACCCTTTGGGAATCTGCCAACCCCGAATTTATTCGTGTGGAGCAAAAAGACTGGGATAAACCTATTTGTGACGAATGGGTGAATGGGCTTGAACAAGCCGTAGCGGAAACCGGCGAGAGTCCCGTGCTTGTTGCGCACAGTTTGGGATGTCTTTGTGTGGCGCATTGGGCGGTACGTACCAGCCTCATCATCAAAGGGGCTTTGTTGGTGGCGCCACCCAATCCGGAAGGCATCGATTTTCCATCAGAGGCACAAGGCTTTTCTCTGGTGCCTCTAGTTTCTTTTGGATTTCCCAGCATCGTGGTGGCCAGTTCCAACGATCCGTATGGGAGTCTTGAGTTTGCCCGTGTTTGTGCGGCTGCCTGGAAAAGTCGTTTTGTGAATATTGGAGCAGCAGGTCACATCAATTCGGAGAGTGGGCTTGGAAAATGGCCTGAAGGTTGGGCCCTCTATCAAGAACTGACCGCCTAAACAGATGTTGGTAGGCCAATTTTCATTGTGTTGCGACCTCTAGAATCTGAAATTTTCGGGGTTTCGGCTCGACAGCCGAGGTTTCGCTTGGCGCGTCCCGAAGGACTGTCGAGGAAGTGCCCGATTCGCTCGCGGCGGAACGCCCAGTCGGAATCCCGGTGACGGGTGAACAGTTGAGAGAATTAGTTACCGGTGTTCGATCGTTTAACCCTTTGAACCGCAGTCTACGAACCCGTATGTGTAGTGGCGTGACAGGGAAACCGGGTGACCGCCTGCCTATGTCGATTGCCGCCTAGGTCGGCACATGGTGTTGTTTTGACGTATACCGTGGATGGGATATTCAACTCACCGGGTTCCACCGGGGTCTGCTCCTTGATTTGAGCGTCAGTCCGGCACACCCATTCTCAGACGATTGGTCATATGATCAACTGAGCCAGAAATTATTTTTTGGGATAACATTTCATTTCATCCTACCCCGCTTATCCACCCTCTTTAGGCCGGTTGGGGCGACTATTGCCAAGGCTTCTATATTATTCGTGGACAGAAAAAGGGAATAAATGGGTCGTCAACAATGGATTTACCCTTCTTAGCACTCGGCATATTCATCAGCCGAATTTTTGGCGTCATTGACACCTTGCGACTCCTTTGCTACTTATCGGTTAGTCCCCCAGGGCATATATATTTTTTATTCCCTTTGAGTACGGCGCTCTACCTTTTTCTTCCAACGAAATCCCTTCTCGAGATGCGTGAGACCATAAGGAGGTTAAACCCTTTGAAATTCCTAATCTATCTCATTTTTTTATCGTTCTCCTGCCTGGTGATGACCACACAGTCACTAGCCGCGGTCGGAGACGTAAATTACATCTCTGACGTGGTAACGGTGCCGCTACGCAGTGGGCCCTCTACTGCACATCGTATCGTCCACCGTGGCCTCCCAAGCGGGACCCAACTGACCATTCTCGGGACAGACGAGGAGGCCGGTTTCACCCAGGTTCGGACAACCGACGGGATGGAGGGCTGGGTAACGTCTCAGTACCTCATTGCGGAACCCATCGCCCGAGTTAAGCTGGCTGCAGCCGAGAAGCGCCTTCAAGGCCTTAAAGCTGAAATCGATAAGGAACGCGAAGCGCGGGCGAGCATCCAGGCGGAGCATAAAGAAGCCGATGCCAACAACCGGACACTGAATTCGCAGGTGCAATCTCTGTCGCAAGAACTCACGGAACTGAAACGTATCTCGGGCGATTCCATCAATGAGCATGCCCGCAACATCGAACTGGCTCAGCAGAATACCCGCTTAGCGGCCCAAGTTGAAGAACTATCCGCTAAAACCAGGCAGCTCGAAGAAAATATACAACTCAAATGGCTACTGTATGGCGGCGGTTTGGTACTCATCGGCCTGTTAATTGGAGTCATTCTCAAAGCACGGCCCCGACAGACGACGAGTTTTTCCCGCTATTCGTAAAGTGAAATCCTCAAAGAAACCTGTGCCAACAAATTCCTGTCCTCTTCGGCAACCATCTCGAATACACTCGTTTCGGGCCTGTCGGATACAGACGCGTCGTCCGCTTATCTCAACGCCTCAAGGGTTGCTCGGAGTTCCTGGACCTCTGTTTGAAATAACGCGAGGTGTTCATCCCGTTGGGGTTGCGTATCCTTGAATTTCCATATTCGCTTAAAAATAACCCACAGTTCCTTATTATGGGTTACCGCAAGCGCATATGTAGAAGTCTCCCGTTTGGCTTCCTCCACACAACACAACGTATTGTCGAACGCATGAAACTGATTGTGCAGGTCGTCCAATGACTGATCCTTCCCTGTTCCACCTTTCGCCGCTTCCGCGCTGGCTTCCATCATAGCGGTGAGATTCAGCACCGTTTCGACACTGGTAGTCCCTTTCGCTTTCGCGGCATAATCATCCGCACGGGGATAGAACATATAACTGCATCCGCTGAGCCCGGTCATTAGGGCCGCTGTCACGACTAAAGCTGCGATCTGTTTCATAGATCCCTCCAGGGTGAATGGGTACGGTTACGTTGTATATGGCTTTGGTATGGAAGGTCGGTTTTCTCGGTTTTGTGGATGTTGATTCAAATGTGGGCGGATCTATCATTTACGAGTTATTCTACCTCCTTGAAATCAGGAACTGAAATTGACTTCGGAGGACATTTTTTCCGTTTTTTGTCTCCTAAGCCTCAACGCACAAAACATGAACAGAGTCTTCAAGTCATGGTGGTCCATCACCCTGGACTCCTATCTCAGATCCAACGCCCTTCTCTTTTCCCCCAAAATAGCATGGACATCTTGCTGGCCGGTATACTAAACCAGGAGGAGAACGAAGGATGGCGAACCTCTCCAAACGATTACAGACGAATGCCGAGGGCAATTTTTTTGTCGATTCCACCTGTATCGATTGCGATACCTGTCGGCAATTGGCTCCTGCCACCTTTGTTGAAGATGGGGAGTATTCAACAGTCTTCCTCCAGCCAAAAACGGCTCAAGAAAAGTTCGCGGCTTACCAAGCCCTGATCGCCTGTCCGGTGGGATCCATCGGTGTGGAAAAGAAGGATCCCGAGGCATTCCTAAAGGCCCAGGCTTCTTTTCCGCTGCAAATAGAAGGCGGGGTATACTACGTTGGATTTAACTCGGGAAAATCGTTTGGGGCTCATAGTTATTTCATCATCCATCCTGATGGGAACTGGTTGGTCGATTCCCCCCGATATCTCAAACAGCTTGTGCAGGCATTCGAAGCGCATGGTGGCATTCGATACATCTTTCTTACTCACGAAGATGACGTGGCGGAGGCGGCTCGCTATGCGAAGCACTTTGGTGCCACACGAATCATTCACCAAGCCGATGCCTCCGCCATGCCGGATGCAGAGTGGATAATTGACGGCAACGATCCCCTCAACGTTGAACCCGATTTCGTCTGCATTCCTGTTCCCGGTCATACCCCAGGAAGCATGGTCCTTCATTTCCAGAGGCGTTTTTTATTTTCAGGCGATCATCTGTGGTGGAAT
>JAGQKG010000205.1 GCA_020430245.1 Nitrospira sp. | reverse complement strand
TCTTTGGCATCTGGAGAGGGGCGTACCAACCAGAATTCCGTGAATGAAGGAAATACCTCCCCGCTGGGGAGTCCCGTATCAATGGCCAGGCCTCGTCCTGCTAACCCGAACACGTTTTCCTTTCCGACCCCCCGAAAATAACTTGCTCCCGCGAAGACCAAAAACTGATTTTGTTCATTTTTGTTTTTCAAGGGAAAGGTTAACTTGAACCCGGCAAACCCGACATCGGCCGGCACCCGTTTTTCTATTTCAGGGTCGCCAAAAACAAAGTCGGTTTTCTTAAAAACCAGCGGGCGTGGACCTTCGGCGTCGATGACGTTGATGGTCACCGGGTGGGTGTAATGCAACCCGGGAGTAAGAAACATGACTTGAAAATTCGATTGGCTCTCTTTCCACAGACTGCGATCAGGATTAAACCGGATCCCTTTATATGCCTCATAGGAAATTTCCCGCATAATTTTTGGGACAAGTTGAGGGGCCTCATAGGGTTTATCCGCTAAGCTTTTCGCTTTCTGAACCACCTGATCGAATGTGAAGCCCGCTGCAACGTGCAGGGGGAACATCAAGAACATCGCGATTATTCCAGCTAACAAGATTCTCATCACTGACGCTCCCGTTAATAAAGATTATGAAACTGTACCAGCCCATATAAAATATCCCATTGAGTAAATTCCCTAGGAAGGAATGCTCGATGGGGAAGGTTATTCTGTGTTGGCGAAGAGGGAGATGATCCACCTGCTTGATCTGTGTTCCATCGGGAATTGTACTACATGGGAATAGGAAAAACTGAGGGAATGTGAAGAAGAACGTATAGAAGGAAAATCCAGGTGAGAGAGAGTTTGATCTCTTTCCATCACTGGGTTTTGTAGAAGGGGAAGCCATTGGAGCCGGTACAACGCAAAAATATGGTCTTGGAAAGGATGAGCAATATCTATCAGGCAATTCTCGTCTTAATTGACTGTTTGAGAATATGATCTTAAATCAATGATGTTTTGGGCTGGATTATAGCACATTTTGATTTGGTATCTATTCGAATCCGCATTGTTTTTTAAGGGCTTTTGGCCATCGACCCACAATATTCCGGAAAGTTATCGATTGACATCTGGAATTGCAAGAGTAATCGGGACGCCATCCCAGAGTGCTTTTTGGGGAAAAAGGTCTACATCCTGTAAGTGCTTTAAGGCCTCCACCCCGATTATCCTTAAACGTTGGGACCAGCACCGAAAGAGCGGTGCATGTCGAGAAATAGCTAGGGCGCGTTATTCAATGTCCAATCAGACTCAATGGAGGGCGAGTTGTCACATTTGAGGTTTGATGCCTCTTCAGTCGACTTCGGGAAATTGGGATGGTGTTTTTCAGAAGATGAACGTGAAAATCAGATTCTGGGAATTCATTTTTCAATCCTGATAATCATGATTGGAAAACCATTCATCATATTTATGAAACAAGGCAATGAAATAATCTCGGGAGTCTTTCCCATTGATCAGGAAATAGTTTTGATTAAGACTGTCACCGACTTTACCAATTCCTACCCGTAATCCGCTTGCTTTGGAGGTCTCATGGGGAGTTTCTATAAAATGCTTACCTTTATTGCACAAATTTTGAATGACTTTGAATTCTGAAAGGTCGTAGATTTCCATTAAAAAACGTTCCCCCTCCGTCATGGGCTGTCCTGATTTTTTCTTCTTATCGACATCACGCCAGGATTTTTCTGCAATCCATTCACGAAGATGAGTTAATCCAAGAGTTAAGAAAAAAAGTCTTTTTCTGTGGGATTTTTTATGTAGTTCCTATATACACTTTGAAGGATGCGATAGAGATCAACCGGTTTATTGAGGTCAAACAAATTCAGATCAGGCATGGTAACTCCAACTTCGCTTTTTCAATGAATTAGGTTTCCATTTCGAATTTACTAATGGCGGAACCAACGTGTGATGCGGAGGTATTCGCCGGCCGTTTTAACAGATTAAGTGCTGGGAAGTAATGCCTGTTGCTGGTGTTGTGAGGCTGGAAAGGCGAAGGGAGATGAACCTCAACAACGGCTTGGAAGCCCAGTAATCAATGAATTTTCTCTCTGTCATACATATTGGTGCAGTGACCAGACGCCTCGGAGTTGTTTAACCTCGAAAACCAGGAGATTCTCTGAATCGATGTTCGAGGGGCCTCACTCGTTTGAGAGTGAGGAGAACAACGCAAGTGTCGAACGAATGTCGATACCGGGAGTATCCGTCGTCCAGGATACTCGGATCGAACGGTTTGAAGGATAGGAGGGATGGGTGAGGGTTTTCCAAGCAAGGGAATGAGTGGCGGAGAGTGTGTCCATGGCCTGTTCCGTTCGTTCGTCAAGGCAGGCAAACGATAAGATACCGGGAGCATGCGCCCCGTCCCATTCTATGGTCCGAATACCCGGATTTGGCCTGAGACAGACTTTCCATTCCTCTCTAAACTCCTCAAGAATTTGATTGTTTGAATGTGTTTGATCCTTGAGTTGGCAGGCTTTGGCAAATCCTGCAATCAAGCCTATGTTTTGAGTACCTAATTCATATCCAGTCCAATGGGGTTGCGTTTCTTGATGACCGTCTTTCCCGATAATCAGCGCACCGGTTCCCATTGGACCGGTGCACCATTTGTGGCCAGGGAAAAAATACGCATAGGGAGAAAATTCTTGAAAGGAAACCGGAATATGGCCGACGGCTTGCGCCCCGTCTACGATGAGCGGCATGTGGTGGGACTGTGCCAGTTCCTGGATTGCGGTGATGGGGAGGATACGCCCATCAAAATGCGAGACGTGACTGATGACGATGGCTTGGACTGGTTGTTCATCTAACGTGCGTTCAAGAGCGGGAAGAAACCCTGAGGGGACATCGGGGTTGAGTGCAATGGCGCGGACTCCACGGGCACCTAGTTTTTGAATTTCATTGAGAATCGTGGAATTTTCATGAGTGGTGGTCAGAAGGACATTTCCAGGTTTCCAATTGATTCGAGAAAGAACAAGACTGCATGCGGTTGTGGTATTGGGCATGAAAGCGAGCCGTTGTTCATCGTTCAACCTCAGGCAATCGGCAATGGCCCGTCGACATCGTTGAAGCGTGGCCCGGTAATACTCAATGCCGGCTTCCGCATACAACAACTGACTGAACGTGTCGAGTGTCCGTGAAATTTCTTGCTGCACGTCATGATGAAACGGAGCAAGTCCAGCCGGGTTGAGATAGATCATGGGAGTCAGTTAGCGGCGTACCCTCAGGTTGTGAGGTTTGGTTGGGTCGCACTAGGATGGTGAAGGTTTTGCCCTTCTCGGACAATCCGGCTTAGGGTTTTTTTGCGAGTGCGAGGCCAATCAGGTTGTCAGGGTCTGAGTACCATTTGACCAAGGCAAAACCTGAAACAGCTAGGAGTTCTTCGGCCAAGGGGCGGTCATATTTAGTGCTGATTTCAGTGCGAATTTCTTCCCCTAGTTTGAGGTGGACTTGTAATCCTAAGTCCTGGATGTCCAGAGTTTGATCTTCCCGCGAACGGAGCCACATTTCAATGCGATGGTCGGCTTCATTATATCTGGCGACATGATCGAACGATTCTGCATTGCTCCGGCTACCGAATTGATGACGAAGCACTCGAATAATATTTTTGTTGAATTTTGCTGTAATGCCCTGCTTATCATTATATGCGGCTTCGAGGCGACTACGATCCGTGATGAGTTGGACTCCCAATAAGAAATAATCTCCGGATGTCATTTCTGAGTTCACGGAGGAGAGAAACTCTTGAGCGGGGATAGGAGGAAGGTTGCCAACGGTTCCTCCAAGGATGACGACCAGGCGTTTGCCACCTTCCGGAATATGCTCTAAATGGAAAAGAAAATCTCCCACCACGCCATGGATAGAGAGGCCAGGATATTCCCGAATCAATTCTTCGGACACTCTCCGGACAATGGTTTCATCGACATCAAACGGAACGTAATAGTGCAAATGGTCGACGTTGGCCATGGCATCGAGGAGAACACGTGTTTTTGTGGCTGCCCCGGATCCTAATTCGACCAGTTCATCTGCTCCGCTTATGGCGACGATCTCGTCAGCCCATCTGGTTAGGAGTTGATGCTCGGTGCGAGTTTGATAATATTCCGGCAATTCGCATATTTGCTCGAATAGAATGGATCCCTGTTCATCGTAGAAGAGTTTGGAGGGAAGCGTTTTGGGATTGGCCAACAGTCCTCGGGTGATTTGGGTTTTGACCAAGTCCGGGTTTTCTCTGGTTAGTGGAAGATCGATGGTAATTGATGGATCTATTTGCGATGGCATGAGTCCTCCTCGGGGTGTACTGTGACGAACACTCTGGGCTTTGCCCTCAGGCTGCAGCGCAGTCGGTTCGAGCTGTTGAATTGGACGAATTCGAAACGTACAAGAAAATGAACATCCTTCATTTCAAGTTTTGCCGGGGAAATGTCTGTTGGAGGAAAGTATCCGTTCGATTATTCCATGATCGATTTTCTAAGGATCCAAACTGACATGCAGTTCGCGGATGATAGCGAACGGATCGAAATTGCATGAATTATTTACTATAGCGGCAGAATGACTTGCGGGCAAGACAAGGCCATTGACCAAATCCGATAAGGATGAAACTCTTTTGTCTATCACACTGGTTGATTGACTCTTCCATCAATTTCTGTGGCGATTCGGTGAGATTATCGATGCGGTTCTAAACCCCGCGGCCGGACCCACAGTTCTACCCGACCTAGGAGGCCATCAACCGACAGAGCCAAAATTGTTGCAGGTAAGGCGCCGGATAAAATCAGATGCGTATCGGCCAGTTGGAGCCCTGCCACGATGGGGACACCCAACCCTCCTGCCCCGATAAAGGCGGCAAGTGTCGCAGTCCCGACGGTCCAGATGGCAGAGGTGCGAATGCCCGCCATGATGGTCGGCGCGGCGAGTGGAAGGCGAATTGTGCGGAGGATTTGCCACTCCGTCATGCCGAGAGCCCGCCCGGTCTCCACGACATTCGGGGCTGCGTCCCTCAACCCCGAATAGGTATTTCGAAGAATGGGAAAGAGCGAATACATCCATAAGGCCATGATGGCGGGGAGCGCTCCCACGCCAAATATCGGAATCATAAAGGCCAGAAGCGCGATGGATGGAATCGTTTGCAACATGCCGATAATTCGGATGATCGTTTCCGCTCCCTTCCGCCATCGTTCGAGAGCCAATCCCAATGGAATGGCGATCAGGATCCCCAGGAACAACCCTAAACCGGAAAGCCCCAAATGTTCTCCCGTGCGCATGGCTAGATCGGAGCGTTTGGACCACAGGTAGGGTAAGAAGGAATGGGATGAATCTACGGTGGGTACTGGTTGCACGTGATTGTCGGATACAAGATTGAGTCTTTGTAAAGCGTCGTGCGCCACTTGGGATACCGGTTCTCCCTGTTCCTGAATCCGGAGATTCAATTCACGCATGTGTGGAGGATCTAACGCATTCGTGAGCAAACTGATCACGTTTCCAATTTCCGGATGACGTTCGAGAGTTTTTCCTCGAACGAGTGCTGCGGCCTCATACGGGGGAAAGAAATGACGATCATCTTTCAGGACCACAAAGTCATACATGGCTAAGCGTCCATCTGTGGTGTATACATCTAAGAGGTCAACCTCTCCCTTGTCTGTGGCTTGATATTTCAGGGTTTGTTGCATGCCGATCACTTCCTGAAACTGTAATCCGTAGGATTTTTTTAACCCCACCAATCCATCTTCTCGCTGGATAAATTCATACCCAAATCCGGCTTTCATCTGTGGTGCGACACGCACGAGGTCAGAGATGGTTTGGAGTCCCAAGGTTTGTGCACGATCACGGCGAAGGGCAAGCGCATAAGAATTCTCAAATCCGAGCGGTGCTATCCACCAGATATCCCACCGGTGAAGAAACTCCTTGCGGACACGGTTCAAGACAGACACTCGATCATGCATTGGCGGTTCATTGAGAATGGTGACGAGCCCAGTTCCGGTGTATTCGGGATAGAGATCAATCCCTCCGGTTTTTAAAGCCTCAAAACAGACTTGAGTGCCGGCGAGTCCCAGGCGGCGGGTAACAGTTAACTCGGTTCGAGTTTCAATGAGTTGAGCGAACATTTCCGCCAGGAGCCGGCTTTCCATAAAATTCTTGGATCCCACCACAATGGTGTCAGAGGCCCAAGCCGGCAGGGAAAGAGAATAGAGCAGTCCAAGAAGTCCGACCACGATTCTTCTAGAGATCCTCCCTGTGCGTGGTCCGATCCGATGGGTGTTCATCTCCTTCCTGTTAACCTCGATGAGCGTGATAATGCTGAACGAGCGAATGAACATAGGGGGTGGCTGGAGAATGGAGAATTTCGTGTGGAGTCCCGACTTGCTGAATGCATCCTTCTTTGAGGATGGTAATCCGGTCGCCTAGCCGGAAGGCTTCTGACATGTCATGGGTCACCAGGACCATGGTTTTTTGCAATCGGGCTTGAAGGGAGAGAAATTGGTCTTGCAGGTCATGG
>JAGQKG010000204.1 GCA_020430245.1 Nitrospira sp. | reverse complement strand
GGTGGATTGGATGAAGAGTGGTTCGTGGCCATCCACGTGGACATTGAAGCGAAAGCGGGCCCGGCCATGGCCGCCATTCTTCGCGCGCAGGAAGCCGCGGAACGGGATCATGCCGATAAGGTAACCAAGGAACTCATGACTTTGGCTTCGACACTGGATGGCATGTGCCGAACGCTTGATCGCATGCCTGAGCGGTGTGACCCCTATATTTACTATCACCGCGTGAGACCGTTTATTCACGGCTGGAAAAACAATCCGGCCCTTCCCAATGGAATCGTGTATGAGGGTGTGGAAGAGTACCGGGAGGAACCGCAATATTTCCGAGGAGAAACCGGTGCCCAAAGCACGATTATACCCGCGCTGGATGCCGCACTGGGCATTACACACGCGGAAGATCCCCTAACCGTGTATCTCGCCGAGATGCGCCAGTACATGCCGCCTGCCCACCGCGCCTTTCTCGAACGGTTGGAACATCAGCGGGACCATGCCGGACGTCCCTTGCTGTCCGGATATATTATGTATCACAAATCCAACAAGCCCCACTTATGGCAAACCTACCATGAATGTGTACAACTTCTGGCACGCTTTCGAGCCACACATCTGGACTATGCCGCAACCTATATTCATCAACAAAGCGAGAAACAATCCACTAATCCCACCTCCGTGGGCACAGGCGGCACGCCATTTATGAACTACCTGAAGAAACACCTGGAAGAAACCAAGTTAATCGGGCAGTGAGCCAGCGTGAAATCCCTTTTCGGATCGGCCGTGTCACTTCATCTTCCTGAATGTGTTGAGGGATATGTGGTCCGTGCCGACTTGGCTGGATGCAGCAGAGTCCGCAGCTGAGCGACGGGCCAAAGGTTGGCCGATTCGGGCCCTCCTATACCCCAGACCATTGGGTTTGGCCCAATCGCGAGCATAAATCACGTCTTCTTATGGAGAGTCGCCCCGGTGGACAGCATATACGACGCGTAGTTGGTCAATCCAGAATTGAGTTTCGTCATCCACCTGGTAACCAAGTCCACGAGCAAGCTCAAAAAACCCTGGACCGGGATGCTGATCTCCGTGCTTGTAGACCACGACAACGGAGAGGAGTCCCTTACCACGATGATGTTCTGCCGTGGAAATCTCCCCGAGGAACTCTCGCATGGCATAGCTATGAGGTTCGAGCTGAATGGCCGGGATTCTGCTGCACAGGTTGGAGTATGAGATAAGATCCTCCGAACGTGCGATTTGAACCAAAACCGCGTGCGCCTGGTCAATGGCGCGGTCCCATGCTTCCTCTGGAAAACCGTACTTTGCCATGGTGGTCCTTTGCTATTGCCTAACAGAGTCGGTGCTGAATGGTGTAATGGAGGCCGTCAATTCGATTCGCACTTAAGCCTATCAGCGGGAGCTTGATACTCGACCAGACACGGACTCCATTTAGCCGACCCCTAATCAATTTCCCTCCATCGCACATCGAGTAGCCACGGCTCCCTTCAACCCTGTCAGCACCCCGTCCGTCGCCCGCAGTCGGCGGATTAGACGTCTACTCAATCCATATTGTCCTTCACGGAGCCTGAGAACTTTTCGCAGAAGAGGACAAGCTCGTCAGCCCGAATAGCTCCCCGCCAATCCCATTTATCACTGCCTCTCGGGTAGTTCTCAAACACAACCGTCACTTCACTGGGTACCTTCGAATCCGAATTAAATGTCACTTTTCCGTGGGCGACCGAGTCCCGTACTAGCTTGATCAGATTCCCGACGTTCTTGACCTTATTCGAGTGGACACGACTCCCGGACATTTGCCATTTTGGCCAACCTTCAGCGTTCGCGGCGGCCAAACGCTTCTTCTTGACAGTTTTGAATGCACACTTTTCCCACGGGAACACGACGATTCCTAGCAGAGCACTTATGGTTTGTACGACTGGGTGGACGTCCTTGTCCCCTTGGCCAGCAGCCAAAACGAACTTGAGGTTCTTCATAGATCGAAGTGCGAACTCGCGACTGCCATTTCGCCCTTGAAGCTTGTCTAGCATGCACCCTCCGTCTAATACCCGTGTTCAGGGCAGCTGGAATACGTAGCGGACCAAACGTTACCAGCACGACACACTCACTGGACTCCCCCAAATCTCTTCTTCTGACCGAGCTGAATGGCGGCTGCAACTGAAGGTAACGATGTTCCAATCATCAACCCCTTCGATTCTTTGTAGGTATGAAAAATTCCCACAAGTTTGGGAAGAGACCAATCGTTGGACAATTCGCTTCCGGTCGGCCAAGCGAATATTCCACCACCACTCATTCCCCTTGAGTGAATTGGATTGATACGTTGTCCTGTTTCTCTTGAAACTGCTCGCTTCTTATGAAAGTGCACGATTATACTCGACTCTGCCGAAAGTGCTTCCTGCTCATACTGAGCGGCGCCAGCTGCCACACCTCGACAGGTGGCTGTTTCTGAACTATAAACGTCCCTATTTCGCTTAAACCGGCTTGCCGGAAGCCCATAGACAGAGCACACACCAAGAGACAAGGAATCCGTAATAAGCTCGCATCTTGCCTGGGGCCAAGGCTTAAAGAATTTCAGCATGCCATCAGCAAATCGCCTATCTAAGCGGTAATAGGCTACGTCTACGTGATCGTCTGATCGTCGTTGCCCCGGAAGAAGGTCAACGAAGCTGACGTATCCCTGAATTGGGTAAATCCCATCGTGAGCTGGCACCCAGAGATTGGAGTGTTCAATACTGTCCGTTACGTGAGCTGCTGTAAGCAGAAATGGTTGGGACCAGAAATCAAGGAAAATCCCTGTCCCAAGGTGCCTCAAGCCGCCGCCATACAAGCCCTCTGCAAAGACCGGCACCACAGCATCATCTGGGTCTAAGGCATGCATTGCGAAACCTAACGATGCTTAGATGGATCCGCATAAAAGCCGAATCTGTAATTTCCTGTCCGCATAACACACTTCCGGCGTCTTCGCATGATTACTCAAAACCAGACGGTGTGACCATTCCAGCCTTGAGCCATGACGCCAAGCTCGCCTTTGGCATCACATATTCGTGAAGCGGTCTCGGCGATGTTCTTGTGTGGAAATGATTCCTTTCAGTTCCTAGCACTCTTATTCACTCAGGAATTCTAGGGCAAGAAAGAAGCCGATCTTAATGCAGGTGATTTTTGCATAAGGCAGGAAAATTGTCAAGCAACTCTCGAATGGTATTCTGGCGAATGCTTAAGGAAGGGAGGGATTATTCAGAATTTATGATTCTGGCCATACCGTTTTTTGATGTGTATTTAAAATCCATCTTGGGGGTGGACAAGGGAAAAACCTCTGGTAGGTGAATACATCGCACGAATGGACCCAGTCACAACTCGAGCCGACGCCTGACCTGGTCATGCGGAATGCCTTCTCGCGCATCAAGTTTAACCAAGCCTGCATCAATCTTGACGAGAAAGACAAGTCGTTCGATAGCATAGTCATAGGTCGCATCAGAGGGCAAATTCTGCAAGGTCTCCAGGATGTGGTCTCATATAGTTTCAGATGATATGTTCAGATCATTCCTTTCCCCTACTGCAAATTAAACCGTCAGAATCGTCCGCCTGACGGAGTCCGCAGTTGAGTGGTGGGCTGGAGGCCAGTCGATTCGACCTGTCTGCGTGCGTTCACACACAGGCAGAGCCGCGCGATGAAAATCAGTGATTTTCATCAGGACGAGCAAAGCCCAACATCAACAATGTCGGCTGTGCAGCAAAAAGCAAACATGATATGCGGTGGCTGAAATTGAGTCCGGCGAGCCATCCCCAAAGGTAGGGAATTTTCCCGAAATCAAAGGAGGACAGTCATGAGACTTCTCTCCGTGTTGACCCTTTTTGCGACAGCGGTATTCGACTTGCTCATTTTGTGGGATTGATGCACAATTTCTTGCAGTCGAATTTTCATAAAGGAGAAAGGAGGTATCATGGTTTTCGCATAAACCTTTGAGAGACACCGGCGGGTTCACACCAAGGAGGTCGCCATGCCAATATTAAAGCGATTGCAGGACTATCTCGATGAACACCAAACTTCCTACCAGTTAATACGGCATCAAGAAGCGTTCACCGCCTCAGAGGTTGCTCATACCCTCCATATTTCCGGAAAGATGTTAGCCAAGGTCGTGATTATCAAGTCGGATGAACGATTTGTCATGGCCGTATTACCCTCCAACCACAAAGTGGATTTCGAACGTCTCTCTGATGTGCTGGGAGGCGAACACGTACGGCTGGCCACAGAAGGGGAGTTCCAGGAATTATTTCCTGACTGTGGTGTGGGTGCCATGCCGCCATTTGGAAATCTCTATGGTTTGGAGGTGTTTGTTGACCAATCGCTCACGGAGGATGAGGAAATCGTCTTTCAAGCCGGAACCCATCTCAGGGTGATAAAGCTCCGGTATCAGGATTTTGCGGACCTGGTCCATCCCAAAGTGACCAATTTTCATCTGGCAGCGGGAATCCCGGGGAATTGAAACACACAACCGGGCCAGCGGAAACCTCTGTATGGGGCATGCGCCAGACATGATCCAAGAGCGAGAGGAGGACCAGCCATGGATATTACCTCAGCCATCGTCAGGCGAGTGGTCACGATCAATGAGAATCGATCGGTATTCGAGGCAGCCAAACTCATGACCGAGGAGTTTATTGGAGCGCTCGTTGTGACCAATACAACAGGATTCCGAGGCCTGTTGACCGAACGCGACATGATTAAACATGTGGTAGGGAAGGGGAAAGATCCCGAGAAGGTCAAGATTAAGGATACGATCAGGCTCAACCCGTTAAGAGTCAGTCCATCTGTCGATGCCAACCACTGCTTGAATCTGATGAAGGAACACCATTGCCGACATCTTTTAGTGTATGATGGCGAAGAGTTTATCGGGATTGTCTCGGTACGGGATCTGGTCGTGCTGTTGCTTGAAGAGAAGGAGGAACTGATTCGGCAACTCGAGCGATATATTACCTCATAAGGCCCTTTCCACGCGTCCCCCACTCACGACGTCTGTCAATCGCTGAAAGTGAGGAGCCGTTTAACAGGAATTTCCAGGGGACGGAAGAGTCATCCATTCCGTCCCCTGGCCACCAAGGGCAGAGATGAGGCCCCCCCTGCGGAGTGCTGATGTTGAGTTGCACCGGAGGTAGGGGGCGCAACCCAACATCACATTCCCTACAAGCGGACCATTATCCACAAGGGGATTCATTGTGCACATACGGATGCTCCCTGAATGCATTCCTCCCCGAGCCGGAAAGCGGATGAGATGATCTCCTCCTTTTCTTGCCTCCCCTCTTGATGTTGCGAAGGGAATTCCCGGGTCGGGAGAAACATCCTCTGGAATACGCCTCATGTCATTGCCCCCGGCGAATATCAATCATGATGTTATCCTTCTCAAATTCCAATCCTACAGAGTTCCTTTCCTCAAAAACGGATAATTCGGCTTCGATCCTGTGGACATGGTTTCGAGGTATCTTGAACCATTTTCCCATTTCGCTTGACGGCCTTCTCCAGGACCTTCGCCCTACCCAAATTCTCAATACACCGGTGTCAGAGCATGAATCCTTATTGTTCGCATTCATGACCAATGATGAATTTTCACCGGTCTCCGGGGCATCAATTCCATGGTCAGCTCCAGAATGCGATCCATGTTCACCGGCTTTTCCAGGGGTACCCTGGGAAAGGTGAGGCTCCATATCAGAATGCCCGGAAGCAGGATCAGGAATGCGATGCCATAGGTCATGAACGCCCTATCGCTGCTCCAGAGTTCCGAAAAGGAAACTTGAGTCCCCGCTGCCGAAGTTTGCGGCCCAATAGATCCTTGCATGCCCTGCTCGGATTGCGGCAGTTGGGCCAATCTCATACCAGGGACTTCCGATCTGATGGCCGCGGCTGTCAAAGCCTGCAACTGATTTTGGAGGCCGGCCTTCGTCTCCCCGTATGCGTGCTCGATTGAAGCTTTTTGGACAATCGCCTCGCCCATCCGTCCTTGAAGGAGTGCATGCAGGCGCTGCCGGGACGAACTTTCCTGAGAAATCCATCGCCCCAATACAGCCTGATTCTGACCATTGCCCCGCTCTTGACCTAACGCGCCATATTTCGCCGCAGTCTTGATGATTCGATCATTGACCGGTCCGTTAAGGGTACTAGCCGTCAACACACCCGACCGGACACCTTGGCCTGTTAAGGTGACAATGGATTTCCCCATGAGATATTGAAGATGACCTTCACGCTCTGCTTGAGCCTGGGCAAAGCGGGATTGTACAACTTCGGGGATAGGGGGCATTTTGTTTAATGCATCGAGATTCCTGAAAGCGTGGGCTTGAGAGGCCGTCACACGATCGATAGAGTTGCTAAATCCGTAGTTCAACTTCGCCACTTCCACGATCCCCTCACCCATGCTCATTTGAAGCGATCGCATGACGCTCATCGCCGTCATAGGATTATCCGTCTTGCGGGGAGTAGGGACACCCCATGACCCATAACTGGCCATGACAAGAAATAACCCGCCCACCATCGTGGCAAACATACCTACCGCAACGATCACATCTAAGGGGTCCATTCTGGGTTTCATAAGCGCCACC
>JAGQKG010000203.1 GCA_020430245.1 Nitrospira sp. | reverse complement strand
GTCCTGTCTGTACCGGAGAAAATAAATGTTTAACCGATGATTTTCCCAACTTCGAATCAGTCAATGCCGAAATTTTCGGCGTAAGCTGTGATAGCTTTTTTTCCCACAAAGCTTGGGCGGATTCTTTGGATCTTAAGCATCAATTACTTGCCGATATGCATCGGACGGTGTCTAAGGCCTATGGATTATATTTTGAGCCGTTGAATTGCTCAAAGCGGGCTACCGTCATTGTAGATAAAAATGGGAAAGTGGCCTATGCGAAGGTTCAAGATATCAAAACCGCTCGTGACGACAAAGAAATTTTGGAAGCGTTGCAGAAGTTGAAATAATGTAAGTGTCTGGTCTGACCGAAGGGGTTGGTTCCTTAACCTACCTCTTCGGTCTGTAATCTTGGGCAGTGAGGCTGTCATGTCCGGTATCGTAGAAGATGTGACCGATGACAATTATGAAGAGTTTACGGAGGCTTCGGCTGCGGTTGTGGCCTATGGCATTGCAACCTGCGAACCTTGTAAAGCGTATGATCCTGTTTTTGCGGACATTGCCCAACAGTATTCGAGTGTGCGATTTGGAAAAGCCAAAATGCATGTTCCGGGACGATGCCGTGCCATTAAAAAGCGGCATCAATTTGAAACGTATCCCACCACCCATTTCTTTTCACATGGAAAGCTTGTCCTCACCAAAGAGGGAAAATTAGAACCTGCCGAATTAGCCAACTTGATTCGACAATCCTTCTCTATCCAAATCTAAACTCTGTTTTGGTAGACCTCACGTGGTCCCTGGTTCCGGCAGCTGGCCTTCATAGGCTTCTTTTGGTCAGCAGGCTATCTCTGGTATCAGGGCCACCTCTCTGAATGTGGTGAAGAGTTTCGAGATTCGGCCTATACAGAAAAAACAGCCACGGCATCTGGTTGTTGGCTCACGGAGATTCGGTAAAGAGGAGGTGTTTGGAAGTGGGGAGCCAGTGTTTCCCAGATGACTTTCGCAAGCGCGGAGTCTGTAACGGGAATGTTGGCAAAGGCCTCATCCCGGCTCAGGTTTTGCTGGTCAAATCGTGTAAGGACTTGGGCTCTGACAATTTGATCCACTGTCTGTAAATTCATAACTTGCCCTGTGTCATCGGAAATATGGCCCTTGGTGGCAATCCACAGATCATAATCATGCCCTTGAATATTACCCGTCCTAGATTGATGCACAGCGGAAAATACATAGCGTCGAGCGATTACGGCCGATTCCCTGTTGGAAGATTGGAGATCACCATTCATGAAGCTCTCGTTTACCTCGGCGTAAAGGGTTTCGTCCTCATAAAGACGAAGTGCATCTGGGTAAGGAAGGTCTGGATGTTTTTTAAAAATGTGCCAGAGGGTGACGGCGAGATTTTCAGTTGTGGGAATTCGTTTGGCAAAATATGGGGTATCTAGGTTTAAGTTTTTATGATCGAATTGTTCTAGGATCTGATTTAATGTGTGTTTTAAGTCATATAAATTGATGATCATGCCTGTGACAGGATCGATGTCCCCACGCAAGGTGACTTCCAATAAATAATTATGGCCATGGGTATTCACATTATTACAGAGACCAAAGACTGCACGGTTTTTGGCGTCGTCCCATTGAGGATTGTGGTAGCGATGGGAGGAGCAAAACTCTAGGCGTTTGGTGAGGGTCGCTTTAGACATGAAGTCTCTCTAAAAATGAAAAAGGGCTGGATCTTGGTTGCTTATGGAAGTCCAAGTCCAGCCCTAATTGGTTAGGGTTCTGAGAGAATATTTTCTAGGTCGAGAATGAGCTTCCACATCCACAGGTGGACTTTGCTTGAGGATTTTTGATAGCAAATCCCGAACCTTGCAGGCTATCGACATAATCGACTTCTGCGCCGCTGAGCATCGGGGCGCTTTGGGAATCCACAATGACCTTCACGTCACCTTTTTCGATGATGGTATCATCATCGCTGGTTTTATCTTCAAACGACATTCCATACTGATAGCCGCTGCATCCTCCGCCTTTGACGTAAATGCGCAAACCGACGGAATTTTCTTCTTCCTTAATCAGTTCCTTAATTTTCTGCTCTGCGATCGGGGTAATTGTTACCATAATCGTTGTATCCTCCTTATGATCACAAACTTTTTGTAAATTCTTCTTTCCTTTCAATCGTTTGGAAAGCCATTGAATTTACATATTAAAGCACGCCTTTTAATCTTGTCAATTTATAGAGGATCTGAGAGGTTGCGGAATCATGCACGGGAAATAATGATGGATCACTCAAGATCCTTTAGCCATTCCTGTCTCAACTCCTGAGAAACTGGGGCTTCTGCACGATATTGAGGGTGGAGGATAGTCAGAAAGGCAGGGACTTCCTCTTGGGCCAAGAGGTCTCGAAAGGTTGGGGTGGTGGAAAAGCGTACAAAATGCACGGCACTGATTTTATCTTCCCTGCTATGCCCGGCCTCAAAATTGGCAAAAATGGAGGTATTGCCAACCTTGAGGCCCACGGTATCGGCTTGGTCAATGTTCTTAAAAGAATCCAGCAGCGATTGAATTTTGTCGGAATCGGTGATTTCGATAAACAGTGTTGCGCTCAATTCATCACGATCTGGCAGCAGGGCATTATACACATCACATTCTTCTTGAATTTTTCCAGGATCAAAAATGCGCTCTATTCGAATCATTTCTTGTATTTGAAATAACAGGGTTTCGCGATTCTCAAACACGAGTGTTACAAATTCCCCTACAGAAATGCGGCGCCGTTTTTTAAGTGCAATAATTTGTTGCCTAATGCCGTCACGGTCTTCTTCATATTGAGCGGCGGAGAGGAGGTCTTGTGGTGTGAGAGGCTTCATGGTGTTAATCCATAGGCGTTACGAACGACTTGAATCGGATGAAGGGTCTGAGTTGGTGGAGTTTGAAGCGCCTGGTCCAGTTGTAGTGCCGACAGAGGGCAATCGGAGGCGACGACGTCGAAAGACTCCTCTTGAATTTCTCGCACAGCCTTCTTGGCGATTTTCATCGAAAGATCAAAAAATTCAGTCTTGGCACTCCACGCTCCATCGTGACCTGAACATTTTTCGATCAGGTGAACCGTAGCCCCGGTCAATTCCATCAATTCTTTTGATTTAAAACCGATATTCTGATCACGTAAATGACAGGGAATTTGATACGCCACGCGTCCAGGATTGGCTGGAAACTCAAGGGACAGCTTGCTTTCCCGTTTGAGCCGCATTAAGTATTCGCAAAGATCAAACGTGTGTTCGCCCAATTGCTTCATTTCTGGTGTGGGTGTGAGGTAAGGGTATTCCCGTTTAAACATTAGGCTACAACTGGGTGCGGGAATGACGATGTCATATCCCTGCTCGAGATACGGCGCAAAGAGTCGATATTGAGACTCGGCTATCTTGGCCATTCCGTCGGTATCGCCCACGTCAAACCGTGGCATGCCACAGCATTGCTGGTTCGGAAGTACCAGGACCTCAATGCCATTTTTCTCCAAAACTTGCACGGCAGCTTTCCCAATATCAGTCACCTGATACGTCACCAAACAACTTGGAAAGAAGGCTACTTTTCCATGACTGCGGCCTAGTGCGGGAGTTGGCTTTCGCTGATCCCACCATTGGGTAAAGGTTTGGGATTGAAATGGAAGAACCTGGCGGTTCTTATGCACTCCAACCATACGCTCAATCAGACTGCGAAGCCACGGTGTGCGAAGGGCCAAATTGGTCAGTGGGGCGGTCAGGCTTCCCAATTTTCCGAGCAAATCGGTTTGGATCAGGACCTTGTCACGCCATGTGGCCCCACCCTCAGCCGTCCGTTGCTTTTTCCAAGCAGCCATGAGCCGGGGGAAATCCAGATCATATTGATGGGGGGGAGAATAAGGACAATGGTTGAAGCAGAGTTTGCAGTAATAACATTCCTGTTCAATTTTTGTGAAATCCTGTGCTGTGAACTGGGTGGAGTCGCTCTCATACTCATCAATCCGGTCAATAAGGGTATTGAATGAGGGGCACAAGTTAAAGCATCGTCGACAGCCGTCACAGACATCAAAAATGCGTCGTGTCTCGGTTTCGAGTTGAGATCGGGTCCAACCGGGAGCGATAAGGTCAAATTTCGGCACAGGTTATAGCGTTGTTTGAAAGTCTGTAAAAGAGTGGTTACAGGGCGGCAGTCTTTTTCATCAACCGCCGCCATGTGTCATGATGCCGAAGCTATCAGCTCTGTTTGAGGGATTCCAGCCCCTTCGTGAACCGGTTCGCATGGGAACGTTCCGCTTTGGCCAACGTCTCAAACCATTCCGCGAGTTCTTCAAGGCCTTCATCGCGGGCGGTTTTCGCCATGCCGGGATACATCTGGGTATATTCATAAGTCTCGCCTTCAATCGACGCTTTCAAATTGGCTTCGGTGTTGCCAATCGGCACGCCCGTGGCAGGGTCACCGACTTCCTTCAAAAAGTCCAAGTGCCCAAATGCATGTCCCGTTTCAGCTTCCGAGGTATCACGAAAGAGCCCGCCGATATCGGTATAGCCTTCAATATCCGCCCGCCGGGCGAAATATAAATAGCGCCGGTTCGCTTGCGATTCCCCCGCAAACGCCGCTTTTAAGTTTTCGTGGCTTTTCGTGCCTTTAAGAGCTTTTCCCATGGAGTCCTCCTTTTGACGGTTGTGAGGGGTGTTACCCCGATGATGAGTGGTTGATGGAGCGCCCCGTGTGACGGCGACAGGAGCCGCAAAGTCCACGGAAGACGACTTGATGACCGGTAATTTCAAAATCTTTGGGAATGCCGAATGGGGAAGTAAGGCGATTGAGTCGGGGATCCATGACATCAACAATGGTCTGGCACCCCAAACAAATCAAATGGTGATGGGGAGTCAGGTTGGCATCAAATCGAGCACGGGTATGGCCAATGTTGACTTCATGAATCAACCCGGAGGTACGCAAGACTCCAAGTGTGTAGTAGACGGTGTTCAGAGACATCATGGGGAATTGCGGAGCGACTTTGACAAAGAGATCTTCCGCTGTCGGATGAGCCGTGCTCCGAAGAAGTGCGTCATAAATGGCTGTTCGTTGCGGAGTCGTTTTCAATCCGCATTCCTGGAATTTCCGCTTGATGTCAGAAAAGGAGATTTCCATATCATTCCTGTTTAGGAACTATTCCTATTTAGCAAACATCTTAAGAGGCGGTCAACTGGGGTACTCCGGCGGTACTTGGGCAAGGAACGAATGGTCGGAGTCGGGTCGGTTTGTAGCTGGAGTCAGTTGTGAGGGTGATGTTTACGATTCGCACGGAACCCACTGCTGCCATCCTAGGCCTTCGTGTCCAAACCGAAATTGGGTGGGATGAAAGATCTCAGCCAAAATTTCAAGGGACTCCATAAGGCGAGGCCCAGGGCGATTAAAAAATTGATTGCCATCTGTCAAATACACTCTCTGTTGTTGCACGGCTCGTAACCGTGGCCAAAAAGAATGAGAAGTCATCACCGGCAGCTCTTTTTGAATCCGATCCATGGAAAATCCACAAGGCATCAGGAGCAGGATGTCCGGATCCGAGGCGGCTAAAGCTTCCCAGGTTATCCAAGGGGCGTGTTTCCCCGGCTGTCCGAACACCGGTTGCCCTCCGGCCAGATGAACCAGTTGGGGAACCCAGTTGCCGGCAGCCATCAACGGTTCCATCCATTCGATGCAGGCGACAGTGGGGGGAGCAGGTAGTTGTTGGGAACGGCCGGAAATATCGTCCATACGATGATGAGCCTGTTTCAGAAATGCCTGTCCTGCAGCTTGGTGTCCGAGGCCTTCCGCCACTCGGGTCAAATCGTCCCAAACCCCTTCTAAGTCCTGTGCACCCAAGGAAATCAGGGTGGGAGACGACCCCACTAAATCATGAAGAGCCCGTTGCACCTCATTGGCACTGACCGCACACACCTCACACTGAGTTTGGGTTACGATGACATCCGGTTGTAAATCCTGTATCCGGTCGACCAACACCTCATACAAGGAAAGGGCTGCCTCAAGACGTTGTGAGACCTGGGTTTGAATAGCTTGGCTCGTTCCCTCACTATCCACCGTGGCTTGCGTGCAAACAGGTAGGTGGGTGATGTCAGAGGGAAAATCACATTCGTGTGACCGGCCGACAAGCTGGGCGCGGCAACCTAATGTGCAGACCATTTCAGTTCCGCTAGGAATCAACGACACAATGTGAGGAGGCACAACATCTCCTTGAAGGTAGACAGAATGGGAGAAGTCATCGTTCATCCTACCTGAGGAAGGCAGGGCGTTCGCAACTTCCAATTGGTTGTCTGGACTGTTTGGTAGGAGCGGGAAGAGCATGGAAGATGGCTTCCATCTATGGTACAAAGATACTCTCAATATGACCAGGCAGAGCGATATCGATCAGGCCTTTTGTATGCCAACATTCATATCACTAATGGTCACAGAAATCTGACTTGCATTCATCAAGGAGGTGTGTATGGCAGCCAAAGCGTATATTCTCATGAAAGTCAAAGCAGGAAAAGTCCAAGACGTGTTAGAGACTCTCAAAGCCCTTTCTGGCGTGGAACAGGCTCATGCCTGTTTCGGTCAGCCGGATATCTTTGGTCTGGTCAATGCACCT
>JAGQKG010000202.1 GCA_020430245.1 Nitrospira sp. | reverse complement strand
CCCCACTACCATCCCACTCTCGCTGAAATTCTCACCTATCCTGCTGAGGAACTTGTCGGGAAATTGTCGTCCGCATAGAGAGGATCGTGCACATGCTCAATATCCCCCCCGTCAGAACCTCTTGTCCCATCGTCAAAACAGAATGGAAGCCCTCCCCTCTTCTCTCGAATTTTTCTCGTAACAAATATGACAAAGGCAGGACTACAGCTCAACATCGCCAAAGACATTTCTAGAAAATCAGGCAAAGAGGCAACAGGTTCTACCCCGACTCACTGGAAATTTTGGCGGCATCCGGTTTGCTAATTGACTCATGACCGAATCCCTAACTGGAGAATTGCCATGAAAACCCCCATAATGGAACATCACATGTCCCAACCGTCCACTACCCCAACAAACCCACCCGATTCATTGATGGGAAAGATTCTTATCGGATGCATTCTGCTGGCAGGCATCAGTGCGTTTTTCTTTTTTGATCTTGGCCAATATCTTTCGTTGGAGTCGTTAAAAGCCAATCGAGACACTCTCTTGGCGTATACGGCCTCACAATATGGAATAGCGGTCACAGGGTTTATTCTCATCTATATCCTCCAAACGGCCTTCTCGCTTCCCGGCGGAGCGATCTTAACGTTGACGGGGGGATTCCTCTTTGGAAGCCTGATGGGAACCCTATTCGTCAACATCGGAGCCACCGCAGGAGCCACGCTTGCCTTTTTGGCCGCCCGCTACCTGCTCCACGATTGGGTGGAACGCAAGTTTGGCGACCGCATTAAACCCATTCAAGAAGGATTTGCCAATAATGCATTTAGTTATCTCATGACCCTGCGACTCATTCCAGCTTTTCCGTTTTTCCTTGTGAACCTGGTCTCCGGCCTCACGCGGGTCAACCTCGGCACCTATGTTCTAGCAACGTCCATCGGCATTATCCCGGGCAGCTTCGTCTTTGCTTTTGCCGGCCGTCAATTGGGAACCATCAATTCCTTAAGCGAAATTGCCAGTCCGGCGGTCTTACTCGCCTTTACGCTCCTAGGCTTGTTGGCCCTCATGCCGGTGGCTTATCAGAAATGGAAGAAGACTCAAAGGGGAACCATCAATCCCAAATCGTAAACGACGGAAATCCTTACCAAGACGAGAGGCCTCAGATGAACACCACACAATCACCGGCCCCTACCGGTTTAGTCCTTCCCCAGGACCACTATAACCAGGAGTTGATCAACAATGTGCATCCGCCTCAATGGCATAATCCCAGGCCATCCGGACGATATAACCTTGTCATCATCGGGGCCGGCACTGCCGGATTGGTCACCGCCGCAATTGCGTCGGCCCTCGGAGCCAAGGTGGCCTTAATTGAACGACACCTGATGGGCGGAGACTGCTTAAACGTGGGATGCGTGCCCTCCAAAGGGATTATACGGGCGGCTAAAGCCTGGACGGCCATCAGAGAGGCCGAACAATTCGGGGTACATATCTCCGGTGAGATTAAACAGGATTTCGGTGCGGCCATGGCCCGCATGCGAAAAATCAGAGCCAAGATCAGCCATGTCGATTCAGCTCATCGCTTTACCAAACTGGGGGTAGATGTGTTCATCGGCAACGGCCGGTTCACCAGCTCAAACACGATCGACGTGGATGGAACCACACTCCAATTTGCCAAAGCGGTCATCTGCACGGGAGCCCGCGCGACCGCTCCAGCGATTCCGGGTTTAGCCGATACCCCGTATCTCACCAACGAAACCGTCTTTTCACTGACTGAACTTCCTCCGAGACTGGGAGTGATCGGTGCCGGCCCCATTGGGTGTGAGCTGGCTCAGGCATTCGCCCGATTCGGCAGCCAGGTGTTTTTAGTGGAAGCCCTGCATGGCATTCTCCCCAATGAAGATCGCGACGCCGCCGGCATCGTAGAACAATCGATTGTACGAGACGGGGTACAACTTCTCTGCTGCGGAAAAGACTTGAATATTCACTCAGCGAATGGGGCCAAGCATCTCAAAGTTGACTCGCATGGCAGACAATATGACATCCCGGTTGATGAAATTCTGGTTGGAGTCGGACGCAGCCCTAATATTGAAGGATTGGAGCTGGAAAGGGTCGGGGTCGAATTCGACACAACCGGGGTAAAGGTCAATCACCGGCTTCAAACCAGCAACCCCAAAATTTTTGCGGCAGGTGATATCTGTTCTCCGTTCAAGTTCACCCATACCGCCGATGCGCAGGCGCAAATCGTCATTCAGAATGCCTTGTTTCCTCATCCGTTCGGCCTCGGCTATGGCAGCACGGAACACTTGGTGATTCCATGGGCGACCTATACTCAGCCGGAAATAGCTCATGTCGGTCTGTATGAAAAGGATGCGAAAGAGAAAAACATTCCGATCGACACCTTCACATTTCATCTCAATGAAGTCGACCGAGCCATTTTAGATGGGGAGGATGAGGGCTTCGCCAGGGTACACGTCAAAAAAGGAACCGATAAAATTGTCGGAGCCACGATCGTGGCCACCCATGCGGGCGATATGATTAGTGAATTTACTCTAGCCATGAAGGGAGGCCTGGGACTTAATACCATTGCCAGCACCATTCACCCCTACCCGACCCAGGCTGAAGTCGTCAAAAAATCCGCGAACGTTTGGCGAAAAACCACGCTCACGGAAGGGAAAAAACAGTTTCTTCGCAAACTTTTTACCTGGACCCGGTAACATCCTATTCTATTAAGCACCTAACGCCCCTTGAATGTGGCCCATTGACCTGCACAAGGTGCAGGTCACAAATTCTTGGAACCCCACTCGGGCTTATTGGGAAATTAGGCATGACACTGACCACACTCCGACCTGCTTTCCCCTGTATCCTCACAGTCCTCCTAGGGCTCTTGGGCCTGACCCATTCACATGCGGTCATCGCCGAAAGCCCCGATCACCTTGTCGTCGGGAACTTCTCCCTCGCCACCCCTGGAGGACCATTTCCGCAAGGATGGAAACCTTTGATTTTTGACAACATTCCCGAACATACCCAATACGACTTGGTCAAAGACGAGCAACAGGTAGTCGTCCGGGCCATTAGTCGTCAATCCTCCTCAGGCCTGACACGGGAAATCACGATCGACCCAAAGGAATATCCAGTGATTGAGTGGCGATGGAAAATCGAGAATATTCTTCAGAAGGGTGATGTCACTCAAAAATCAGGAGATGACTATCCGGCACGACTCTACATCACTTTTCAATATGACAGCCGTCAGGTCGGATTTTTTGAAAAGGCAAAATTTGAAACCCTCAAACTGATCTATGGCCAATACCCGCCCATAGGCGCCATCAATTATATCTGGGAAAGCAAAAGTCCCATCGGCACGATGGTCCCCAACCCTTACACGGGTAGGGTATACATGTTCGTCACACAAAGCGGGAGTACCAAGTTAAATCAATGGGTGACTCAGGAACGCAATATCTATGAAGATTACATGAAGGCATTCGGGGAAGATCCCCCAAACATCTCAGGAGTCGCGATCATGACCGACACCGATAATACCAAAGAAGCCGCGGTCGCCTATTTCGGAGAAATTGTATTTAAAAAAGCTGCTAAGGAATGGAGGAGTAAATAGTGACGCATAAAAAAGGCTTGTCTCAACTCACATGAAAAAGCGTTCGGTTGTACTTCACCTGCCCAACGTTTCCTCCCCACACAATACTTACCAATAGTCCGGCTCATTCCCGGACTTCCATTTTATATTGCAGCCCGCACTAGGATTTTGCACCATAGGAACCGGTTTTCCGCCCAGGACAGCATCTAAAGCCGTTCGCAAATCCCGCCCGGTGACGGGTTTCCCGTTTCCCGGTCGGCTATCATCCAATTGCCCACGATACACCAATTTTCGTTCCTCATTAAACACAAAGAAATCCGGCGTACATGCCGCCGTCAATGCCTTCGCGACTTCCTGGGATTCGTCAAAACAGTAGGGAAAGGATAAGTCTAATTCCTCTGCCATCTCTTTCAGCCTGGCGGGGGAATCCTGAGGGTAATTTTTCACATCATTACTACTCATGGCCAATATCCCAACATTTCTCTTTTGATAATCCCGTCCGAGTTTGGCCAATTCCTCCTGTACGTGAATCACATAGGGACAATGTCGGCAAATACACATCACCAGAAGCACGGGTTTCCCGACAAAATTTTCAGGAGAAATCAGATGACCAGTCCGAACATCCGGCAGTTCAAAGTGAGGTAAGGGTGTCCCCAGCGGGAGCATCGTCGAAACTTTTAAAACCATAATTCACTCCTCTACTCTAAAAAGGACAAGTTTGAATGAACAAGGCGGGGCGTAGCCTTGCTTACCACGTCGGGTGGAATGGGAGAATAAGCATCCCATCGGACGTCGTCCGGCAAATTATTCGATTTCAGGTTTCACGGAAGGTTGAGGTTGACGTTGCTTCCAAGTCCGAAACCGTTCAAGCAGCTCTTCCTTCACATGTTGGGGGATGGGATCAGGAGGCAACTGCCGTAGGGTTTCAATGGTGTATTTCATTTGACCTAAATAATTGCGGCAGGCAAAACACAGGCCCAAATGCATGTGAAATCGCACTCGATCACCAAGAGTCAGCGACCCATCCAGGTAATCCGTGATGAGTTGCGCGATTTCCTGGCAGGAAAAATTTCCCGCCATATATCGCATAAGTTTGTGCTTCAAATTCGTATCCATTGTCGTTACGTGTTATCCCCCTGAATATAGGGACTGAGCTCCCGACGCACTCTGGTACGTGCTCGGTGTAAAAGCACCCGTTGGTTGGTCTCGCTAATCTCAAGGATGTTACAGACTTCCTCTGAACCGACACCTTCAATATCGCGCAAGATGATGACCTGCCGCTGGGTGGCGGGCAAACTTTCAATCGCCTGCTCAATAGTGGCTCGGCATTCCTTCGACAGTAACACCCGTTCCGGCGTATCAGGCTCCCATACATCAGGTGGATCTTTCCAATGACCCATTCTAGAGCCTTCCGTGACAAACAAAGAATCTTCCAAGGAAGGACCTTCATCCGTATCTCCCAAAGAGGCACTCAATCCAACAGGTTGATAACGACTTTCCCGTATCCCTCGTGTTTTCGCCCGATTGGTCAAAATCCGAAAGAGCCAGGTTTGAAAAGACGATCGACGTTCAAACCGGTGAATACTCTCAAACACCCCCATCCAGGTTTCCTGAACGACTTCTTCAGCTACAGCCCGGCTTGGCACAAAGGACAGAGCCAATCGCATGAGTGAACCTGAATACCAATCCATCACAGCCGAAAACACCTGTTCATCGCCGGCTTGAAGAGCCCGAACCAACCCTAGCTCATCAAGCTTTACCCTATCGAGCAAAGTGAGGGAAGAGGGAGAAATTGGCAACCTCTGAAAAGTTAAAGAGACATCAAACCCGAACAAGAGGATTATCCTCAGCCTGACAGGCACAATCAAGGGTGGCCTGAAAAGAAACCTCACAGAGCAGAGCCACCCTTCTAAACCGACACAAGGAGCCAGCAAGTGAAAATAGGCAGGCACAGCAATTTAAGAGTCAAGCGATTTATTGGATAGTGGCAAGATCGAAGGGAAACAGAAAGAAGGGGCAGCCGGGTGAAAAGGCGGATGCGTTAGGTATCCTGGAAGATTTGAGCAAGAATACCGGTTCGAGTAGTTGTTTTCGTTTTCTTGAGAAGATGGCGAACATGTTCTTTCACCGTATGTTCACTAATCGCCAGATGGCGAGCGATTTCTTTATTGGTCCAACCCTCACTGATATATTTCACAATTTCTACTTCCCGACTGGTCAAACCGTACCGCTCCTTGGCCTGATTAGGCACCACTCGCCGTTCACGTCCGATCTTCTCCATGATAATAAGCATACAGGGTTCATCTTTTTCTGTATGGGCTGCTAAGGGAAACCCACGCAGTAATACGGGTACTTTTCCATCACCCGTCACTCGGCGCAACTCATGCTGGCTCTCTACCAACTGATTTTCGGGACTATTTAATAGTGTCCGAAGGGACCCACATAACTCCACGACCTCGGCTGGCCACACACCTCGCGCCTCGGCAGCATACGCGTCTCCCATGATTTGGCGGCTTAACGTCTCCGCTTCGGCGTTCATAAACAGCACGTCTCCAGATCCCGAGAAAAGCAATACCCCGGGAATTGATCGTCGGTCAACAATTTCTTGGAGCCGGGACAGACCACCTTCTTGGATGGACTTTGGAACAGTCGTACAAGGAATTCCGATAGATCGTCGACTCAAGATGTACTCCGTGGATCGGGTTATGTCACGATGTAAAAATCCCTCACAACAGCGTGCAGGGAAGCAACCGCTCAGGGCGCTTGAATGCCCCGCTACCGCTATCTATGATCTTATTGAACTGTTGTCGGATGGCGAGAGGAGAAACTTAAATCAACAGAGGGAGACGATGAAGAAAACTTCCAATATGCCTAGAAGAAGTTTAGGCATGGGAACTGAAGCCTTTCCTGCTTATGCCCTATGCTGCAGGCAGGGAAAATCGGGTTTTCCAGCAAAGAATTTTTTCCCAAGCCGGATTAGGGTTCAGAACAATCGCACACCAGCTCACACAGCAAGGGCACGGTACCTACCC
>JAGQKG010000201.1 GCA_020430245.1 Nitrospira sp. | reverse complement strand
AAACACCGGTCGTGCGCCGGCACGCAGGACGACATTCGCGGTGCAGGCAAAGCTCATCGCAGGCACGACGACCTCATCACCGGGCCCGATGCGACAAAGGGCAAGCGCCAATTCCAACGCGCTGGTGCCGGAATTCAATACCCGTACCATCCGGTCGTCCCCGAGGTACGTACTAAGCGCCTCCTCAAAAGCCAGCACCTTCGGGCCACTGGTGATCCAGCCGGAGTGAAGCACCTTGCTGACCGCCTGGACGGTTTCCTCATCAAGAGAGGGACGGGTGAACGGCAGTGTCGTTTCCATTTAAATTCCAACTCCCGATTTCAAAAAGAGCTGAGCGCCCACATTGAACAATACGTCGAAAATATTGCACTCGAATCCTTTAGATGGATAGGAAAAGGGAACCGAGGCAGATTATAGCTGAGGATTTTTACCGCAACCATTCCAACTGATTACCAAATGGTAAGATTTATCGCTTGCAGGTAGAGGTAGTGGGAAAGAACAGGGTTACCCGTAGGCCAGGGCAGTTATCGGAAAGATTGATGGTAATGTCATGAAGGTCCGCAATCGCAGAGACTAGGCTAAGTCCGAGTCCGCTGCCGGACGTGGTTCGACTTGGTTCCAGTCGGTAAAAGGGCTGAAAAATCTTGTCCCGTTCCACTTCGGGCACACCAGGACCTGTGTCTGCGACGACCATCATCACGCCGCCTGTTGTTCGGGAGGCGGACATTGAAATTTGGGTTTCCGCCGGGGAATGGCGGATAGCATTTTCCAGGAGGTTCACGATCATTTGGATGAGCAATTTTTTATCGGCACGGACTATCAGTCCAGACTCGATGGTACTGAACAGGGATTGCTTACGCTCATCGGTAATCGGCTCATAGGTTTCCCGTATCGTTTCGAGGATGTCGGTCAGCGAGACATCCTCGAACCTCTGTCGGTCAACACCAGATCCCACATATGCGATTCTCAAAAGAGCGCTAAATGTTTCTAAAATCTCGTCATTTTGGATAAGGGCATTGTCAATGGCTCTCTCATAATCTTCCATACACCTTGCCTGCCTGCGAGCTCCTTCCAATCTTTGTCGCAGGCGTGTCAGGGGCGTTCTCAAATCGTGAGCCATATCTATTGAGACCCGACGCACCTGCTCCATCAGTTTTTCAATCTGATCCAACATGAGATTAAGGTTCATGCTCAATCGATCAAATTCATCGTTCGTCCCCCTGAGAGGAATCCGACGATCCAGGTGTCCGTTCATGATGTCTCTCGCAAGGAGATTGATTTCTCCCACTCGCCGAAGGGTTATGGTGCTGACGAGAACTCCACATCCACTGCTCAATATGACAATCGACACCAATATCCATACAAAAACTTCACCAAAAAACTCATTGACCACATGAATGTCATGTAATTCAGAAGCCACGACCATGCGTGAACCATCCGGTAATAAAACGGCTTTCGCACGGAAGGTCTTGCTGGCATTGTTCATTGGGATGGACTCTGGCAGGAGTTGGGATAACCACCGTTGGACATCCGACTCTTTAGGAAGGATCTTCGCAATGAATCGGCCACTCGCGTCTTGCAACAGAAGGTAGGTCCCCGGCTCCACCAGATCGGGATCAGAAGGATCGAACGCTCCCGACTGATACTCCTGGGTTAACGTCTGGATCTTCCAGACCATCTCTTCGTCTATACGCTGGTAGACATAGCTCACCGCTATCCAATAATAAATCCCGAATGTCACGATCACGAAGACCAGGAAGAGGACGGCCGTGAAAATGGTTAATCGGAAACTGGTGGTACGAAAGAGGTTACGCATCCGGGTCCATACAGTACCTCACCCCACGCACGACATGAATCAAATGGTGAGTGAAGCCCTTGTTGATCTTTGTTCTCAAGCGGCTGATAGGGGTCTCGACCACACTGGTGCGAGGATCAAAATAAAATTTCCACACCTGCTCAAGAAGCATTGTCCGGATGACGACACGCTCTGCGTTTCGCATCAGACATTCCAGGAGACGGAATTCCCGAGGCTGAAGATCAATCGGAATCTCCCCCCGGCTCACCTTTCGTGTAAAGAGATCTATTTCAAGATCCCCGAGGCGCAACCGCGTTTCAATCATTTGAAGGTGAAGTCGTCGCCGGAGAGCCTCAATCCGAGCTTTCAATTCCGAAAAGGCGAAGGGTTTAGTCAGAATAGTCGTCTCCCCCGGCTTCGAGGCCCTCGACCCGCTGTTCAATCTCACTGAGGGCACTGAGAAAGAGCACTGGGGTCTTCAGCTTCGCGTTGCGATGCCTCCTCGCCAGACTGATCTCGTCAAGACGAGGTAACATCCGGTCCACAATCAGCGCTTCATAGGTTTCATCCTGGCTTGCATAAATCCCTCTTGGCCGTTGGCTGTAACATCGACGATATACCCCTTTTCATTGAGAACGTTGGCGATGTATAAGGCTATTTCTTGGTCGTCTTCAACTACGAAAATTTTCATGTCACCTAATATTTCTTATGGCTGAACACCTTGCCTGATTTCGGCTACTCCGGATGACCATCTTGGGACAGCATACGGAAAGCATACCCCAATTAGGCCAAAATTTTCATTCGGAAGTCCCAGAATCAACCGGAATATTGCATTAGCTCACTGTCCTTTTTTGTCATCAGGCTGCATACCTCACCACTCGTGTTCATATTCTTGGATCAGTCCACTTGAAGCGACGATGACAACAATTCGGTCAAGGGGAAAAACTAGCCCCACGCCATCGGAAGCTTCCCTGGGTTTTTACGAACAAGAAGATCCGGCCACCTCAGCACAGTGGCGTTAGCAGCAGGTAGCCCCCCTGGATTGGATTCTGCTGTGCTGACGCCGTACAGATCCAAGGGGGCGCGGCCCATGGATACAATCCCCCCAGAAAAATAGACGTCCGGGTTATTATCCCCAGTTTGCGTTTGTGGCCGATCTGCGGCTGATATGGCACGTATGGTTGCGAGCAAGCCATACGAGGGATACCGGTGGGCGGGTGGCTTACTTTTTAACAAAGCCGTGGCGCCACTGCCCCTTCGGCATTAAACGAAGTCCGTCCAAGCCGACTCCCGGTTTTTGCGCCAAGACCATCATGTCCCACTCTGAAGCCTTCGCTTTTCCTCCAGGATGGCGGTAGGCCCGTTGCCAGGATTGCGCCTGTTGCGACCGGGAGTGATGGCTTAGGCAAAAGAAGCCGGGTAGCCTCAGACACAGGTAAAATTATGAAAAATATTCAGTGGACTTTTTGTGACCATTCTTTCGCTCCCCCGGTCAAATTCTGGCCACCGTACAGGCACCATGCAGATACGAAGAACCGGATCCTGGAACCCCAAAAACCATCTCAGGCTCCCAGGCTTTTTCCGGAACTCCTTTCGGTCAAAGACGCCTTTTTTCGTGGGTTTGTTGGCCTATATTACTTATGAGGGAATTCCGGCATGCTTTGCAACGAGCCCCCAAGGTTGGGGGCCTGTCGACCATGCTGTTACCCCTGATGAAGCTATTGCGCACCTTCACAAGGGCAAGCACCTACGGACCAAGGAGGTACAATCTGAAAAAAGTTCCTCGTGGACCGTCTAGACGACTTCCTCATCAAGGGAGGGACGGAGAACAGCAGTGTCAGGTCAGATTCAATTCCTGGCGAGCACGAACACACCGAAACAAATGATACCGATGCCGACGAGCTTTGTCGGCGTCAACTGCTCACCAAACAGGGCAGAAGCTGCGAAAGCATTGACGATATAGCCCAATGACAACATCGGGTAGGCCACACTCACATCCACTCGGGACAGAGCAAGGATCCAAATCATGACACTGACGACATAACAGGTAAGGCCGCCGAGAATGAAGGGATGCATTCCCAGGCGTGAACCCGCCGAGAAAATGCTGCCAAAATCCAACGCAATGACTCCAACGCTACCCACTCCCGCTTTCAAAAGAAGCTGGGCGGCGGCATTAAGCAATACTCCAAAGATAATTAAAGAAAAACTTGTTGGATTCATCATGCTATGAGACCATCGCCTTATCCATTTTGCGAATATTTTCCACCTGCACCCACCTTCTAAACTCTGATTTTTTTTAGTTGCTTTTTCGTAGAAAAATGAGGGCGCTTCCAGAATAAAGACGCGAAGCAAAGCTAGGGGGGAATACGGAGGGAAAACCAGCCTTCAACCCCCTAAACCCCTTTTTCACACGAGGAACTTCATCAGGGAAACTCCGCTCCAGGCTAGGAGGAATAATACCTTCAAAGACTGTGGACTTATAGCAGACTTTTATCTGGAGAATAAAGGAAGAGGGATGCAAGGACTATAAGACCATATCCAGGATAGTTACCCGTTTCCACATTTCACGGGTTTCCCGGTGCACACCCAGTTCACCTGTCTATTCCTATAGCAACAATCCATATGGCTGTATGCGTCTACATGCCCAGGCATCGGTGATGATATGGCACTAATATTTCAAGTCAACATCTACATGGGTCACTTCCCCATTCACCTCGAAAGAGGATTCATCAAATTTCGGGGCGGCTAAAAATAACGTGGGATTTTTCGACACGCCAAACCCCTCGATAGGCAAACCAATCAAATTCCGGTCAAATTTATGATTGTCGTTTTCATCATGGTAGACGACCACGGCATATTTTCCCTCCATCGGTGCGGCCAGACACAGAGTCATAGACCCTTTTCTGGCAGGTTCCCGTTCTTTATCAGCCCTGGCTCCTTTGACTAAAAAACTCTCCGGATCAGGTCCATACAAGACTGCCTTAATGGATCCTGCAGCGCTTTTGATTCCATGCACATGAATGTGAATGGGCTTCCCTTCAGAGGGGCAGGTATTGACCGGTAGCTGTAACCCTTCACCGAAACTTACCGAAACACTGAGCAACAACACTATACAAAAAATATACACGCTACCCCCCTTTGGTCGCGAATAGGCTGCGCTTGAAAACATCTTCCATCCTCCATCCTCACACATGAACATCACATATGATGAGAGCAAAATTAGCGGGCACACACGTGTACTCACAACTGAGGACAATTCGGAAGAATTAGAGAGGAGGATTTTCTTGAGGGGTCAAGTTGGGTTTCCGTTTTTCAAAGGCAAACAGCAGGAGCAGAGAGCATACCCCCACGCTAATCGCCGAATCGGCCACATTGAAAGCGGGCCAATGGTAGCCATTGATATAGAAATCTAAAAAGTCGATGACTTCTCCATATTGCAGACGATCGATAAAATTCCCGATCGCACCCCCAAAAATAGACGCAATGGTCAATTGCCCCCACCAATCGTGAGGTTCTAATCGCAAGAAGATGGTGATTAATAATCCCATGGCAAACAAAGAAGTCAGGAAAAAGAAAATAAGCCTAAACCCACTACTGGTTGTGCCCATAATTCCAAAAGCAGCGCCGGGATTTCTGATGTAGGTCAAAGAAAAATATCCTGGAATGACGGGGATGGACTCGTGGAGATACATCGAACTGGCAATGTAAAATTTGGTGACCTGATCGAGGCTCACGATGGATGCCACAACAAGACCTAACAACACATACCGATGAAGTCCGTTGCTCACCCCAACGCCTCCACGCATCGCACGCAGAGCGTAGGATGTTGGGCCTGTGAACCCACATCCTGGCGAATATTCCAACATCGATCGCATTTGGTGCCTTCGGCCTTAGTTACCTTAAAGGAAACGCCCCCTTTAAGGTTATTATGCAATTGAAGTTCTGCTTGCGAAACGATAAGAATCGTCGGCAGGTCATTAACGTAATCACGGAGAAGATCGTAGCTATCACTGGAAACGCCAAGAGAGACCTTGGCTTCCAAGGACGATCCGATAATTTTTTCCCTTCGTTTTTCTTCTAATGAACTTAAAACAAGAGTTCGGATTTTCAATAATTCTTTCCAATTCCTTTTAAGTCTTTTTTCATTATGAATTGGAATAGGATCAGGAAAGTTGGCCATGTGCACACTCATATCGGGCAAGAATCCCTTATGAGTTGCTGCTAATGTTTGCCATATTTCCTCAGCCGTAAAACTCAAGATGGGAGCCATCAGTTTAGCTAGCGCAACCACGATTTCCATTAATACTGTTTGGGATCCGCGACGAAAGGGAGAATCTGCTGGAAAGGTATACAACCGGTCCTTCAAAATATCCAGATAGGTTGCGCTCATATCGGTGGAGCAAAAATAATCAATTTCATGAATAACCTGCCGGAATTGAAATTGTTCATATCCTTTTCGAACATTGCTAATGAGCTCGCCTAGTCGCCAGAGAGCCCATTGATCAAGCTCAGGTAATTGTTCAAGAGGAATTGTATGGCGTGCGGGTTCAAAATCATACAGGTTACTCAGGAGGAAGCGGCAGGTATTGCGCACCTTACGATACGCATCCGTCAATTGTTTTAAAATCTCTTTTGAGATACGCAGATCTTCCTGATAATCCTGCGAGGCCACCCATAACCGCAGAATTTCCGCACCAGACTCTTTGATGATTTCTTGTGGGGTCACGACATTGCCTGCCGATTTCGACATTTTCTTGCCTTCCCCATCCAAAACAAACCCATGCGTGAGCACGGCCCGATAGGGCGCTTGTTCATCCGTTGTCACCGACGTCAA
>JAGQKG010000200.1 GCA_020430245.1 Nitrospira sp. | reverse complement strand
CCCATACTTCGTGCTCTCCTCCCTCGGTGGTGAGGGGAATGTCGGGTTTGGCAGGCGGTCTTGGCTGGGGTGAACCGGCTTTGAGATATTTTTTATGCACCCAGGCTTTTTCATCATCGGGCAATCGAAGGTAGAGCCATTGGCCATGCTGTGCGGTTTCCTCAATGGTAGCGGGGGTGCCCGTGGGGACATGCTTCAGATAGCTCGGGGTGGGGTTGCGATGGAGAGGCACTCCAATTGGTTTAATGGCTTCAAGAATCACCAATTGCCCAACCTCAAAATCATGGGCGAAGGTGATACTCCAGCCACACATGGTGACCCAGAATATAAAGCCGTGTAGAGAAAAGTTTAGGCATGTCCTCTACTTACCAAAACTTGAGAGAGAATACCAAGGGGGACCTGGGCCGTCTCTCATGACGGAGGCTTTGAGGCGATTTTCTTCCTCTTTTCCTCTGTGTCTCCTCTGTGTCGAATCTGATCGTGTTACTCGGCCATGGACCCTTTGTTACTCCGGTGTTGTTCCAGAGAGTCCAAGCCCTATCACACCGGGTGTGCTAAACGAAATGTCGAAACCAGCCCATGGCCTCATGCACCCTGGCCGTAAGGCAAGAGAAAAGCCCGCTCTTCAGTTCGAATATGCGATAATGAAGTACGTGATGTGTAAAGCTCTGATACCAAGCACATTCTTCTGAGGAGTCAGTCTGATGAGTCATTCTTCCATTAACCTGGACATCGCCAACCGCATCCCCTTGCAACCTATCGCTGAAGTGGCGTGGGAAAAACTTCAATTGGATGCGAGTCAAATCGAAATGTTTGGGAGGTATAAGGCCAAAATTCCCCTTGCGTCACTCCCACCCTTTCCGAGCAAACCCAAGAGCAAGCTCATTTTGGTGACTGCCATGAGTCCGACGACGGCTGGAGAAGGAAAGACCACCACGCTCATCGGGTTGGTGGATGGATTGAATAAGATCGGTCAACGGGCTGTTGCGGCCATTCGAGAGCCAAGTCTGGGTCCCTGTTTCGGAATGAAAGGCGGTGGATGTGGGGGAGGGTATGCCCAGGTGGTCCCGATGACCGACATCAATTTGCATTTCACGGGGGACTTTCATGCGATCACGTCTGCGCACAATATGCTGGCGGCTCTGGTAGACAATCATTTGTATTGGGGGCACGCCCCCCACATTGATCCCCGTCGGGTTACGTGGGGTCGGGTGCTGGATGTCAATGATCGGTCCCTGCGATCCGTAGTTACGGGACTTGGGGGAAAATCCAACGGGTTTACGAGGGAAGGCCGGTTTGACATCACCGCGGCCTCGGAGGTCATGGCTATTTTATGCCTGGCGACCGATCTCCAGGATCTTCAGCAACGTTTAGGCCATATCAAAGTGGGGAGAACGGCCAACAAGGAGATGGTCTTTGCAAAAGATATCCAGGCGGAAGGTGCCATGACCGTGTTACTCAAGGAGGCTCTTAATCCCAATCTTGTGCAGACCCTGGAACATAATCCGGCCCTGGTGCATGGCGGACCATTTGGAAACATTGCCCATGGGTGTAGTTCCGTCGTGGCAACCAAGGCGGCCCTGACACTTGCGGATTATGTGGTGACAGAAGGAGGGTTTGGCGCCGATCTCGGTGCCGAGAAGTTTTTTAACATTAAATGTCGACGATCCGGCCTCATACCGGCATGCGCCGTGGTTGTTGGAACCATCAAAGCGTTGAAACTTCATGGTGGGGCCAAGGAAAAAGAACTCGAACAAGAAGATCTGGACGCGCTCCGGCAGGGGCTGCCGAATTTATTGCGCCATTTGGAAAATGTGAAAAAATTCGGGGTGCCCACGGTTGTAGCCATTAACCAATTCACGAGTGATACCAAGCGGGAGTTGGACCTGGTGGAACAGGCATGCGCGGATCTTGGGGTCAAAATGGCACTGGCGAATCATTGGGCTGAAGGCGGCGCTGGCGCGCTGCGCTTGGCCGAAACCGTTCGTGAGGTCATCGAACAAGAACCCGCAGACTTCCGTATACTGTATCCTGATACGATGCCCCTGGCAGAAAAAGTGCGGATCATTGCCAGGGAGATTTACCGGGCGGATGATGTAGAAATTCCGCCGGCTGTCCACGCCCGTTTTGCCGAACTCGAAACACAAGGGTTTGGGCATTTTCCCATTTGTATGGCGAAGACGCAGTACAGCTTTTCCACTGATCCCGCCAACAAAGGAGCCCCGACCGGATTTACGCTGCCGGTCCGAGAGGTTCGCCTCGCGATGGGCGCGGGATTTGTGGTGGTTATTACCGGGGATATGATGACGATGCCCGGTCTTCCCCGCGTTCCTGCGGCTCAATCGATCGGAATCGACGCAAAAGGAAACATTATTGGGTTGTTTTGAAAAGGCGCACGTGAATGTGGCCGGGAAAAGAGGGTGTGCCGAATCTGGGAATCAGTTTCCCATCCGGGCAAGCAGGGAAGTCCGCTCTTCATCGCTGACGGCATTGTCAATCCACGGATAAAGGATTTTTTCTTCCTTTACATTGTGGGTGGTGAGAATCTGGCGTAAGCCTTCTTCCGCCTCCTCGGTGCTCAGATCTCCTGCTGCGACTGATGTCTGAATCTGTTCCAGAAAGTACTTGATCTGCCGATGTTCATTTCGCATGACGTCAGTCGGCCCATGGGCTCTGACCATTTCCGCCTGAGCCTCAAAGACTGGAAATAGAATCTCCTCCTCCCAGGTGATATGTCGGTACAGTCCGGTTAACAATTCTTGAAACAGTGTCAGGGCTTTTTGAGCATCCTGATTCTTGATGGTGTGAAACTGGCTGAAGATCTCATCCAGGCGGTCATGGTCATGTCCCATAAACTTCGCGATCGTGGTTGTGGCCATACGTCCTCCTCTCAAGTAGGCTGAGTGTGCCAAGTGATCACAAATTATCCTGAACTGCCCGGTATAAGATCGTCAAGAGAATCCACGGATGCCAGGGGCATGCCTGCCTCCCGCAATCGCCTTGTGATACATTGGGAAGATGCAAGCCACCAATACCTTTTTTCTCAAATCCGATTATACACCCAAAGGGGATCAAGGCAACGCGATTGGCGCGTTGACTAACGGCTTAGATCAAGGGCTTAAGCATCAAGTATTGTTGGGGGTCACGGGTTCGGGGAAGACGTTCACCATGGCGAACGTGATCGCCAACGTGCAAAAACCTACATTGGTTGTTGTCCACAATAAGACGTTGGCGGCCCAGTTGTATCAGGAATTTCGAACATTTTTCCCCGACAATGCAGTCGAATATTTTGTGAGCTATTACGACTACTATCAGCCGGAAGCCTATATTCCGACCACGGACACCTATATCGCCAAAGATTCCGCCATCAACGACACCATCGACCAGATGCGTCATGCGGCCACAACGGCGCTGCTGCAACGCAATGACATTATTATTGTGGCGTCGGTCTCGTGTATTTATGGCCTTGGATCGCCTGAGGTCTATCACGACATGTTGTTGTATTTGGAGCCTGGCATGGAAATGCGGCGTGAGCGCATTCTGGCCAAGCTGGTGGACATTCAATATTCCCGGAATGACGTAGAGTTGCAGCGTGGGATGTTTCGGGCGCGCGGGGATGTCATCGAGATTTATCCCGCTTCGTCGGAGTCGAATACGGTCCGGGTGGAATTGTTCGGCGATGAAGTGGAAGCCCTGTATGAAATCGATCCGTTGACCGGGAGCGCATTGCGGAAGCTTCCCAAAATCGCGATCTATCCCAAGAGCCACTATGTGATTGCGCCCGATCGCTATGAACAGGCTCTGACCGGTATCGAAACAGAGCTGGACGAACGCATTGCCTACTTTCGCGGGACGAATCAATTGCTTGAAGCGCAACGGATTGAACAACGGACGAGATTTGATCTGGAGATGATTCGAACGATGGGGTATTGCCATGGGATTGAGAACTATTCCCGTCATCTGAGCGGGCGGGCGCCGGGTGAGCCGCCGCCGACCCTATTGGATTATTTCCCCAAAGATTTTTTGCTGATTGTGGACGAATCGCATGCCACCATTCCGCAGTTTGGCGGGATGTACGAGGGAGACCGTTCGCGCAAAAACACCTTGGTGGAGTACGGGTTCCGGTTACCCTCGGCAATGGATAACCGGCCCCTTAAATTTCCAGAATTTGAGCGATGTATGAATCAGGTGGTGTATGTCTCCGCGACTCCGGGACCGTATGAACTGAAGCATGCCGGAAAGGCGCTGGTTGAGCAAATTATTCGACCCACAGGTCTGATTGATCCGGTGATGGACGTGAAGCCTGCGAAGGGCCAGGTCGAACAGTTGCTCGGGGAAATACGGCTGCGAGTGGCCAAGGGGCAGCGGGTGCTGGTGACGACCTTGACTAAGCGTATGGCGGAAGATCTTACCGAGTATTATCACGACCAGGGGTTAAAGGTGCGTTATCTGCATTCGGATATCAAAACACTTGAGCGGGCTGACATCATTCGAGATCTGCGACGTGGAGTCTTTGATGTGCTGGTCGGCATTAATCTCCTGCGTGAAGGATTGGATTTGCCTGAAGTCAGTTTAGTGGCGGTGTTGGATGCGGATAAGGAAGGGTTCCTGCGAGGGTATCGTGCCTTGGTGCAGACAGCCGGGCGTGCCGCACGTCATCGCGATGGTACCGTGATTCTGTATGGCGATGTGGTCACCGATTCGATGCGCAGAACTTTAGAGGAAACCGATCGTCGACGAACGATTCAGTTGGCCTACAATGCCAAGCATGGGATCACGCCCGAGACCATCATAAAACGTATCCATGATTTAGAGTATCAATTGGCCGAAGCAGATTATGTGGACGTGTCCGTGGCGGCCGAAGCGGTTGCGGCTTACGGAGGCGAAAAAGATTTGGAGCAGAGCATCGCGGCATTGGAAAAAGATATGAAGGCGGCAGCCAAGGACTTGGAATTTGAACGAGCCGCCCGGTTGCGAGATACCATTCGTGCTCTCCGCCAAAAACAGATCCAGGTCGGTATTTAAATCGAGATAACGGAATTCTCTCTATGTGTCTGTCTGTCAGACCCGTGGGCGGTATCCGTCCTGCATCTGCCTCTGTCCCTGCCGGTAGAAAGAGGTTGTTTCGATGAGGTGCAGCTGCCGTTTGGGTTGTCTAGATGTGTTTATAAACGTAGGCGCCGAGAAACATTCCCAAGACGGTGAGGAGGTTCATTTTCAGGAGAAACCCAAGGGTGAATTTTACCAAAACCAAATTAATGGTTACCGGTGGATCCAAGCCCAAGTTCAATGCTTGCACAAAAATATTTTGCACGGTTCCTTGGGGAGCCACGACCTGAAGAATTTCTCCTAAAATACTGCCTAACAGTCCACCTATAAAAATAAATAAGAGTAAATAACTCCCACTCTTTTTTAACACCCGGTGCCTCCCAGCGCATTGTTGGAGATCAGGGAATTGTGTGAATGCGAACTCTGAAATGTACTAGAAATATGCACGAAATGATGGCTGGAACGGCCAAAAATATGCTTAGGGTAAACTGCTGAATACCTTACAAGAAACATTGAACTGAGTCAAGAAATGGCCTGGCGCAAAAGGTCTGTGGCCACAAGAAAGCGTTTAGGGGACAGCGGGTGCAGCAGGGTGAGGAGCAATGGTAAATCGCATGGTGCCCAACTTATTAACGTCATTAGCGATATACCCCACGAAGATTTCGACGCGGTACCGGCCTGGTTGCCAGACTCCGTCCGGTGGAAAAAATTTCAAAAATCCGCTCTCGTCTTCCGTGGCCAGATCAACGATATCTTCGTCGAGCCATTGAGGAGCATCCATCCCGGTTTCTGATTCAGAGAACAGGCGGCCGATGATTTGATAGGACGACAAATGTTCATGGACGGTAAACACCAGATACACCGATGTGACGTGCGGCAGGAACGTATCGGTTGGTCTGACGGGTATGTGTGTATGGCCGCCCCGGGTGGTTGGTTTGACCTCGAAACTTTCTGCGAAATCTAAACCCAGAAATACTCCCCCGGGTTTGTTGTCCAATGAGGGGATAAGAGGAGATTGCGAGTAACTATCATAAAGGGATGGAACATCAGAAAAATGATCGGGTGGCGTATCATATTGGGAAAACCCGTGTTGTGTCTCTTTCGGTTGAAACACGGAAGGGGAGTCAGTCTGAACGGAAGAATCACTGCCCAAAGCGGTACCGAGCATCGTCAAGAGCAGGACTGCCATCAAGATGCCCATCCAGAGGTTGCGCTGAATGACAAGCAAAGGCTGTTTCATGCAGATCGTTGTGAAGGGTTTGCGTGACACGACCATCGGTATTGCCAAGACTTTTGTCCGCTCTTTTTAAGATTCCCCGTTCTCTACCTTCGATGACGTTAATGAGTCAAGGACTTTCGATCTTGCCTTGCGGCACCAGGAGGTGTTTGTTAAGATTCCGGCCGATTCTACGCATTTTCATCTACTTCGTTGCCGCTGGCATTTTCATTCATTCTGTCTGAAGGAATATAGGTTAGAACTATGGGTGCTTCACCAAGTATGGATCCCGATGCATTGCCCCAACTCGTAGGAGATTTTCAACCGGTGGATATGTGGCAAGCCCACATTAATCGTATTTTTTATGGGT
>JAGQKG010000001.1 GCA_020430245.1 Nitrospira sp. | reverse complement strand
TCCTGTCGGGTCGATGGTGGTGTCGGATGCGGCACGTGTTCAAACATTGCGCCGTCTTCGCAAGGTGTTCGGCGGGGGAATGCGGCAGGTAGGCATTCTGGCGGCTGCGGGTGTGTATGCCCTTGAGCACCATATTGCCCGATTGGCTGAGGATCATGCGAATGCGCATTATCTGGCGACTCTCTTGGAGGACATTTCCGGCGTGGTGGTTGATGTTAAGGCAGTGGAGACCAATATGGTGATGTTTCAGGTCCCTCGTTCTTCCAAAACGACCGACAGATTATTAGCTGACTGCCGGGAGGCCGGAGTCCTCTTGAATGCGATGGGGGATCGGGCGTTTCGGGTGGTGACGCATTTGGATGTCAATCAAGAAGATATGGTTGCCGCTGGTCGAATCTTTAGGTGTGTCTTTTCAGGTGCGGGGTGAGTTTCTCTTCCCACGCGCTCGTTGACAGGGTCTAGGACAGTTCCTAAAATTTCACCAATTAGCCTGATGAAGGGAGTCAACGTGAGTTTATTGGATACGGTTTCGTTTCAGCATATCACGAGAATTTTAGAAGTGACGGATGAATTGGATATTTCGCGAGAGGCAGTAGAAATTCCTCTGGCCCCGGCAAGCCCAGGTGTGGTTCGTCGATTGACCAATGGCAAGCTGGAAATTGTCGTCGATGCCGACCTGCCCTTCGATGACTGGGTACAGACATTGCCTGAAAAGATTCAGGCGGAAATGCCGGACGACTGATTCCGACTATATAAACCGTGTAAACAAGAGGTAGACAAAGGAGACCCTACTCATGGCTGTGCGTGATCGGGAGTGGCCTGGGTATACCATTTGGTACTGTTGTCAGGAATGTGGCCGTTTGTGGACGTATCAAGGGTCAGATGTCGTGGCGCTGGACCTCTCCAGTTCACTGGGACCGGCCATGGTCGGGGACGGCGTCTGCGGCCGGATGTGTGCAATTTGTGAGGGGCGATGTCACGCCCCGTCGGCTGAAATTTAACGAGTGTGATCGTGTGGGGAAGACAGGGGTTTGGCCTTAACCAGTTCACACTACTGTAGACTCATTTACTGGGAGCCAACAGCGACTGGTTGTCCCTTCATGTCGGTCTCGCCTGATCGTTTCGTGGTTTTTTCCACTGACCATTCATGTGGGGTAATCTTTAATAAATGCCCTTTGAGAGTATAGAACTCGCCTTCCGGTATTTCCACCTGATCCGTGCCTGTCACATTAATAGCCAGCACGCGTTTCTTGTCCCCTCGGTTGGATAAAACTAAGCCGTTTTCCAACCGTTCCAGTTGATAGGCTCCTTGTTCGTTGATGACCAGGGAATTGGCTTCTATCTTTGCGTGAAGTTTTCCAACTTTATCGAAAATGGCAAAATTGACTCGAACAGGGGTTCCTCCGGTTTTGCGGAGTTGCATTTCAATTTGGGGGAGTCCGTCAACTTCTACAATTCCATTGGAATTGCGGTACCAATGCGGTCCGACTTTCACATCCATGCCCACCATGCCTCCTTTTTTCTTCAGTGAATAGACTCAAAACTGACCCGTATTGTACTGACCGGATTAGCCTGGTGGCTAGAGGAAATGTTCCTTTGGGGGAGTTCTGAAACCACGTGTTGCACTAGTCTGGATGCATTTTGGCTGCTTGGCCCTGTTCTATCCTCTGTGCGCTTCGCTCGTCCGGGTGGATTGTGTATTTTTCTTCGAGAAGCTTCCGGCAAGGACCGGACAGGCCTTTTTGAATAGCCTTTGAGACGGTGAGGAGGCTTGGGAGATGTGGGGGTGTAGGTGGAGAGGCGGACAAGGGTGACTGGAGTTAGGACTTATCTTTGATTCGGTTCAGGATAAGGGCAAGGCATCCACCCAATAGGCCTCCTCCAAAGATCGGCGGTCCTAACTCGACCAGTTTAATTTCCCATATAGGTTCGTTTGCCAGCATGAGATCACGAATCCCACCTTGTATCATGATGACAGCCAATGCCATGAGGGCACCTATCATGAACCACCAACGAAAAACTTTAAACGATTCCATGAAATGTCCTTATGCCAGAATAGGTCGATCTAATGTTCGATACTGAATCGCTTCCGCCACATGTGTGGATGAAATCATAACTGATTCTCCCAAGTCGGCAATAGTTCGGGCCACACGTAAAATTCGGCCATAGGCCCGTGCGGACAATCCCAGGCGGGTGACGGCTTGATCTAACAGTGTGCTTCCGGCTTGATCCAGTTGGCAATATTTCTTAAGCAGGCGCGGCTTGAGTTGTGCATTGTTTAAGGTCTGCTCATCGCAGTAGCGCTGAATTTGACGCTGTCGTGCCTGGATCACTCGTTGACGAATGGTTGAAGAGGTTTCGCCGGTTGTCCTGCCGGATAGTTCTTTGACCGGGACGGCAGGGACTTCGATGTGGATATCCAGTCGATCCAGGAGTGGACCGGACAGACGGCTTCGATACCGTTGAATGTGATAAGGCGTACAAACGCATTCATGGGTGGGATCTCCGCAATATCCACATGGGCAGGGATTCATGGCGATGATCAACATGAGTTTGGCCGGAAACGTGAAGCTGGCTTGTGCGCGGGTCAGCGTGACGGTTCCATTTTCCAACGGCTGGCGTAAGCTATCCAAAAGCGACCGCTTAAATTCCAGGGCTTCATCTAAAAAAAGGACGCCATGATGTGCCAGAGAGACTTCTCCGGGACGGGGGATGGATCCGCCTCCAACGAGGCCGGCTTCTGAAATGGTGTGATGGGGGGCACGAAAGGGGCGATTGGCAAGGAGGGCCGAATGAGGAGAAAGGCTTCCAGCCACACTATGGATCTGACTGGCTTCCAAACATTCCTGAAAGCTCATGGGTGGGAGGATACCTGTTAACCGTTGGGCTAACATGGTTTTCCCCGATCCTGGTGGGCCCACCATGAGGAGATTGTGGCCACCAGCGGCCGCCACCTCGAGGGCACGTTTGGCCTGATATTGTCCGACCACATCAGCAAAGTCTTCCTCGATGGAGGAGGGGCCAGGTTGTACGATGGAGAACGTATTTTTCGCAGGAAATAGGGTGAGGGCTCCTTGAAGAAATTCCACTACCTGAGGGAGGGTTGAGACGCCAAACACGGTGGCGTGGTCGACTACGGCAGCCTGCGAGGCATTGTCGTGGGGCAGGACCAATGAAAAGGGGTGATGAGTGGCGATGGCCATGGACAGCGCCCCAGGAATCGCTTTGATTCTGCCATCCAGTGCCAGTTCCCCAACAAAAATATAGGAGGTGACGACTTCTTGAGACAGAATCCCTTCGGCTACCAAAATGCCGATGGCAATTCCTAACTCAAGGCCTGCGCCTTCTTTTTTTAATCCGGCTGGCGCCAGGTTGACGGTGATTTTTTTCGCTGGAAAGTGGAATCCGGTATTTTTGAGTGCGGATCGAACTCGGTCTCGGCTTTCACGAACGGTTGCATCCGGCAATCCCACGATGGAAAATTGTGGAAGGCCTCCACCAATATCCACCTCAATTTCAATGAGATTAGCTTCTAGTCCCACCAATCCCACACTCTGAATTTTGGCTAACATGTTTGTTTCATGTATTTCTGTTTACGATCTGTGGTGGCCGTGCATTCACGGATCATAGATAAAATTTTTTAGGGAGCTTCAACATAATAAAAAGGTGGCAGATTTGTCCTGCGGCTGACAAGGGTGCCTGTGCCGTCCATAAAGGTTCAGCGCTATAGGCATTGCTTGATTGACTCATGCATGAGGTTTCTACCAATTCGCGAGGTGATCGCGTGATTATGGCGAAGATACAGGTGATGAAAGAGCCGGGAGTTTCGGTGAAAGGGTACGAGACGGTGGATCCGGAGGGGATGAAAGAATAGGACTTGGTCCATCCGTGGAAAGGGTCGTTCCGTTCTCAGGGACCTGAACCGAATCCAATACGTTTTTGAGTTCCTTGCTTTGAATGTTGTCTAAGGGCTCTGCGTTCGAAGAGGGAACAGTCGAGTCCTGTAAGGGTTGCGGTTCCTTGGGGGAAAGCTCTGGAGACAGTTCAGAGGGTGAGGTGGGCTTCTCGGTAACAGTGGGGATAGCCCTTTGGCCCGTTGCTGGAGGATTGGGTGTCAGCGTCGGTGCTGGGATCAGAGTAATCGGTTTCTTGGATAATTCTGGATTGCCAATAATGGAATTGTCTTGGGGCGGCGCCGAGTTCGTTTGATTCGGAACCGGTTTGGGTACAGATGTAAGTTTTGGCCGTGAGTTCGAAGATGGTGGGCTGTTGTTTTCCGGTGGGGAAGTCAATGGCGTTTCTGAGTGTTGTGATATATCAGATTTCAATGAGGGATCCTGTATCACCACTTTTGCTTGCGGTGGTGGTATTGGGATTGCTCCCTTGGAGGTATCGCTATTTGGGCTTTCATCGGGTTTCAGGCGGGACTCTTCGGTCGTTGAGTTATGGAGTGGAGAAGAAATTGGGGTTTCAGGCGACATGGTCGTGAGGGAGTTAATTGGAGCAACCGGAGTGGCCGGTTGGTTGATGAGGGGCTGCTCAGGCCCCCTGAGTTGATGGGATGTCAGAAAAGGGATGCCGAGCTGTTCTTTGTACATATAACCTATGATGCCACCAATGAAGAGAAGCAAGGTGATTCCAAGAGTTACTCCTAATTTTTTTCTCCTATTGGCTCGGTGTATTCCTTGATAGTCGGTTGATTGTCTCGGTCGAGTCACGGCCGGTGGTTGGTATGGAGCGGGTACGGATGCTGGGGCCTGTGGTGGTAGGCTCGGAACCTCTATATTGGCTGTTTGGTTTTCTGGCGTGGGTCGTGGTTCTGCAGGAGCCGCTGGTGGGCTCGAAGCCTCAGGGGCCAATTTTGTCAATTGCTGATTCAAGATGGTGAGGACATGGGTCACATCTTGAAGCCGTTGTGAGGACTGATTTCGGGTCATTTGGCGGATGAGCTCACAGATGGCTTTCGGGACATGGTCCGGAAAGTCAAACACCGGGTCAGCCTGGTCATAGGCCAGTTTACCCATAATTGATGTCTTCGGAAGACCGGAATAGGGCACATGCTTGGTGAGCATGTCGTACATCATGAATCCCAAACAGTATAAATCACTGCTGAGGGTCAAAAGTTCGTTTTTAGCCGTTTCCGGAAGCAGGTAGGGTAATGGTCTAAGTAACTCCGGGTGACAGTTTTTCAGAATGTCCATAAGTACCCAGGAAAATCCGAGGTCCATGACTTTGATCTGGCATTGAGGTCCGACTAGGATGTGGCCGGGATGGAGGGTGCCGTGAATGATGCCTTGAAAGTGGATATGAACTAACACTTCCGCAATTTCTCGAGCCAGGAAGAGCATTTTTTCGATTGAAAAAGGCCCTTCATTGTGAATGAGGTGTTGGAGACTGGGCGCATCAAAAAATTCCATGTAGACGACAGGAGTGCCGTCTTGCTCTTCGACTTTGAAGATTTTAATGAGATTGGGGTGTTCTAAGCGAAGGAATGATTTGGCTTTTTCGATGAAGGATTCCCCACGAATGAGCTGACCATTGATATGGGCATGATACACCTTAATCGCTATTTCCTGCCGCAGTTCGAGATCATACCCATAGTAAATGGTACCGGTTTGGCCTTTGGCAATTTCTCCCTGTATTTCAATTTTTCCAGGCAGCAGTTGTGTATTCATACAAAAAAACCTAACTCTCTTAAAGAAAATTTGTGATGAATGAGTGCGTCTGGTGGTCGTGGCTCATTGAAACGAAGGCACTCCTGTCAATCAAACAATGCGGAAATTCCGGACCCATGGAATTCCTGCTCATCTTGTCGGAATACCGTTTGATTTTCTTGAATGGAGGGAATTCTTAATCTCTTGGGGTCTTGGATGTAGGACATAAAGATAAGGGGGGCGTGTCCCGACACCGGCTGGTAGGAATAAGAGAAACCCGGTGAGGCAATCCTTCCGTTCAGAGAATCAGAGAACTTTGAGAGCCGTTCCTACCTTCCGTAAGGCTCTGAGGGCGATCTCGAGTTGTTCAAGAGAATGGTCGGCTGTAACCGTAATGCGGAGGCGGCTGGTCCCTTTAGGGACCGTAGGAGGGCGGACAGCTGGAATCCATACGCCTTCTGCTCGTAAGTGTCGGCTCATTTGGATCCCGAGTTCGGGGTCGTTCACCATGATCGGGAGAATAGGACTCTGGGTATCGGTGAGTTGGAATCCCATGGCCACTAAGCCGTTATGCAAAAACTCTCGATTGCGCCAGAGTTTTATTCTTCGTTGGGGTTCTTGCTGAAGGATTGCCAGGGCTACGCTTGCTGCTGCGGCAATGGCTGGTGGGGGGGCGGTAGTATAGATAAATGAGCGTGAGGTATTGATTAGGTAGGCCACGAAATCTTTCGGTCCGGCGATAAACCCGCCACTGGCCCCAAGAGCTTTACTGAGCGTGCCCATCTGCAGGATGTGGGGGGAGTCCAATCCAAAATGCTCTACCGTGCCTCGACCGTTTGCGCCCATGACCCCAGTGCCATGCGCGTCATCAATGAGCAGGGTGGCCCCACACTCTTTTGCCAAAGCGGCTATTTCCGGCAGCGGAGCCACATCTCCATCCATACTAAACACGCCTTCAGTCAGGATGAGCGTCGAAGTCCGTGAACGTGGTTTTGCCAGAAGGCGCTTGAGATGGTTGACGTCATTATGATGGAAAACACGCAGTGTAGCCCGGCTGAGACGGCAACCATCAATCAGGCTGGCATGGCATAACCGATCCGCAAAAATCAGGCTATCTGTCGTGGCAAGACTTGGGATGACTCCTATATTGGTGGTATATCCTGAAGAAAAGGTGAGAGCCGCCTCTGTATCCTTAAACTTGGCTAATTCAGCTTCTAAGGCGTAATGAGGAGTAATGTTGCCGGAAATTAACCGTGAGGCTCCAGATCCTACCCCAAATTTTTCGATGGCCTTCATGGCGGCATCCTTTACCTGTGGATGGTTGGTGAGCCCAAGATAGTCATTGGAGGCAAACTGGAGGACTTCCCGCCCTTCCACTGAAATGACAGGAGCGGAGGGGGAGTTAATGAGAGATAATTCCCGCAACAGGTGTTGTCGCGCTAAGGTCTGGAGGTTTTCTTTGAACATTGAGAGCCCGCAGGGTATTGAGATATAGTCTATCAACCTGTCGTCCACAGGTATTTCGTAATGCGATCAACCCTGTTACAATAAATATTGACTTGAAAAAACCATAATGATTACAATGGTTTATTTATTTCTATCGACAGTAAATTTATCATAAAGAAGGGATCTTTTTTGTTGGAGCGGTTTTTGAGGGGGGTTCCCCATGACGTTGTGTTTCACCAGGTTTCGTCCAACGTCAAATTAACCAGAGGGTGAAAATCATGAAAATCACTGGTGCAGAGATCTTTTTAGAAGCATTAAAGCGTGAAAACGTAAAAACCATGTTTGCCTTACCAGGCGGAGTGGTTCTCAAAATATTCGATGTCTTGCATCAGCAAAAAGATATTCGGGTGATTCTCACACGACATGAACAAGGTGCTGGGTTCATGGCCGTTGGGTACGCAAAAGCAATGGGCAAACCTGGGGTGGCGCTTATTACGTCCGGCCCCGGCATGACAAATGTTATCACGTCTCTTGCGGACGCGTATATGGACTCAGTTCCCATAGTCGTTTTTTCAGGACAGGTTCCGACCGCCTTGATCGGGAACGATGCCTTCCAAGAGGCCGACAACATTGGTCTAAGTCGTCCGTGCACCAAATACAATTTTCTGGTCAAGGACGTGAAAGATTTAGCGCAGACTATTAAGGAAGCGTTTTATATTGCCACTACGGGTCGCCCTGGCCCCGTTTTGGTCGATATTCCTAAAGATATTTCGCTGGATAAAGCAGATTTTCATTACCCGACGTCTGTTTCTATTCGCGGGTATAACCCTACGCTCGACGGAAGTCGGTGGAAAATTAAGCAAGCGGCGGACGCGATCATGAAAGCCAAGCGCCCAATATTATATGTGGGTGGGGGAGTGGTGTTATCCGGCGCCTCTTCAGAGGTGATAGACCTAGCCGAGCTGACGCAAATTCCGGTGGATATGACGTTGATGGCGCTTGGGGCATTTCCCGGGAATCATCCCCTATCTTTGGGAATGTTGGGCATGCATGGGACTTATGTTGCGAACATGGCCATGCATTATTCTGACCTGGTTATTGCCGTTGGGGCACGATTTGATGATCGAGTGACGGGCAAGGTTTCAGAGTTTTGTCCCGATGCGACAATTATCCACATTGATATTGATCCAACCTCTATCCGGAAAAATATTCAGGTAGACATTCCCATTGTCGGTGATTGTAAGCGAGTGCTAACCGAATTGAATAATATTCTTCGGGTCACGGTGAATGGGAATCAGAAGGAACAAAGGAAGCCTTGGTGGGATCAACTGAATGCCTGGAGGCAGGCACATCCTCTGCGCTATGATCAAGATCCTGACGGACAAATTAAGCCACAATTTCTTATTGATCGCCTGTATCAGTTAACAAGCGAGCGAAATCCTATTTTGGCCACGGATGTGGGTCAACACCAGATGTGGGCAGCTCAATATTTTAAATTGCAAAATCCTCAATCCTGGTTAACATCAGGAGGTCTTGGGACCATGGGTTTTGGATTGCCGGCCGCTATGGGTGCGCAAGCTGCGTTTCCAGATCGGCTGGTTCTGTGTGTCGCTGGTGATGGTAGTATTCAAATGAATATCCAGGAGTTGGCGACTGCAGTCGTCGAGCAACTGCCCGTTAAGGTCTTTATTATTAATAACCGGTTCCATGGCATGGTTCGGCAGTGGCAAGATTTGTTTTATGAGGGTCGGTATGCGTCAAGTCACTTGGGGACAGTTCCTGATTTTGTGAAATTAGCAGAAGCCTATGGGGCTGCAGGTATTCGAATTGAAAAGGTTTCGGAAATGGATAGCGGCATTCGTGAAGCGCTTTCCATTAAGGGTCCGGTCGTGATTGATGTTCCGACCTACCAGTTTGAGAATTGTTACCCCATGATTCCGGCCGGAGGCTGTAATCATGAAATGTTATTAGCAGATCCTCCGGACTTAAAGAAGCCCAATGCCATGCAAAAAATTGGTACTCAGGCGGATTCGGATTCTGTCATCACAGCTTAGAGTACAACCATAAAAGGGTGTTATGGAACACATTATTTCGTTGACGGTAGAGAATAAATTCGGATCTTTGTCCCGAGTAGCCGGTCTCTTTAGCGGACGGGGTTTTAATATAGAAAGTTTGTCAGTTGCCCCGACCCTGGATCCCTCTGTATCTATGATGACCCTGGTCACCAAGGGGGATGATCCGATTATCGAACAAATCTTGAAACAGTTGAACAAACTTATTGATGTGATTAAAGTCGTTGACATTAGCGAAAGCGAGTTTGTTGAACGAGAGACCGCGCTAATTAAGGTTCATACCCGGCCAGAGGATCGAGCGGAAGCTCTTCGCATTGCGGATATTTTTCGAGCTAATGTTCTGGATTCCTCTCCTACCAGCTACACCATTGAAGTCACTGGAGATGTGAGGAAAGTCCAGGCGATCATCAATCTCCTGCAGCCACTTGGCATCAAAGAGCTGGTACGAACCGGCAGGATTGCCATTGGGCGCGAACCGACACGCTCGACACAAACCCAATCCCGACCGCTTGCGAAAGCGAATTAATCAGGCCAACCGACATCTGCCTTTAGACTGAGGGGATCCGTCCACCCTGATCGACGGAACGACTAAGGACTATATTATCTTTATGAGGAGCGCATGATGAAAATTTATTATGAAAAAGACGCAGATCGACAGATTTTAGCCAAAAAAACTGTGGCCGTAGTGGGATTCGGTAGCCAAGGTCATGCTCATGCCTTAAATATGCGGGATAGTGGTCTTCAAGTGGTCGTGGGCTGCCGGGAAGGTTCCTCATGGAACAAGGCGGAAGCGGCCGGGTTGAAAGTCATGCCGACCGCTGATGCGGTCAAAGGTGCCGATGTGGTGATGCTGTTAGCTCCTGATGAGGCACAAGCCGCCATCTACAATAAAGATATTGGTCCAAACTTGAAACAAGGAGCTTATCTGGCCTTTGGGCATGGGTTTAATATTCATTTTGGGCAAATTCAACCTGCCAATCACGTGAATGTGTTTATGGTGGCTCCCAAGGGTCCTGGGCATCTGGTCAGATCGGAATATACCAAAGGGACGGGCGTACCGTGCTTGCTAGCCATTCACCAGGATCCCGGCGGGCAGACAGCTAAGGTCGGACTGGCCTATGCTTGTGCGATTGGCGGAGCCAGAGCTGGTGTCATTGAAACATCCTTTCGAGAAGAGACGGAAACGGATCTTTTTGGAGAGCAGGCGGTCTTATGTGGAGGGCTTACCTCACTGATTCAGGCAGGGTTTGAAACCTTGGTCGAAGCCGGCTATTCGCCTGAAATGGCCTATTTCGAATGTTTACATGAAGTGAAGCTCATCGTGGATCTGATCTATCAGGGTGGCATTGCCAATATGCGCTATTCTATTAGCACGACCGCCAAATATGGCGATGTGACACGAGGGCCACGGGTGGTGACCGATGAGACGAAGAAAGTGATGAAAGAGATTTTAGGAGAGATCCAAAGCGGTCGATTCGCCAGAGAGTGGGTGTTGGAAAATCAAGCGAACCGGCCCGTGTATAATGCTTTGTTGAGAAGGGGAGAGGAGCACCCCATTGAAGAGGTCGGGGCACGGTTGCGAGGGATGATGCCCTGGCTGCAAAAAGATCAGCTTGTGGATAAACAGAAAAATTGATGAGAAGGTTGCGGGACGTGAGACCCATTCCCAATGGCTGATCAGGCAAAAGGAATTCCTGTTGCCAAAGAAGGCCTCCCCTTTATCGCAGGGGGAGGGTTTCTGACGCTTGGGTGTTGGATGGCCGGATCGGTTTGGCTCACTTGCCTGATGGGATCGTTAACCCTATTTACTGCCTGGTTTTTTAGAAACCCGCTCAGAACGATTCCTCAGGGGAAAAACCTCATTGTGTCTCCAGGGGATGGGACGGTCGTAGCGGTGGAAGAGGAATTCGAGCACCGATTCCTCAAAGAACCCAGTATCAGAATCAGCATTTTTTTAAATGTATTCAATGTCCATATTAACCGGATGCCGGCTGCAGGAGTGCTACAGGATGTCGTCTATGCTCCCGGGAAGTTTTTAGTAGCCAGTCGTCCGGAGGCTTCAGCGGAAAATGAGCAAAATGCGCTCATGCTCAGGCGTTCCGATGGGAAAAAAATACTGTGTGTCCAAATTGCCGGGTTAATTGCCAGACGAATTGTCTGTTGGGTCACCCCCGGTGAACAGGTTGAGGCAGGCGAACGGTTTGGACTTATTCGGTTTGGATCTCGAATGGATTTGTATCTTCCTCACGATAGTGCCATTCAAGTCAAGGTTGGCGAAAAAGTAAAGGGAGGATCGTCCATCGTGGCGGAGTTGCTATGCGTGGAGCCTTCATGAAACAGCCTAAAAAAAGAAGGGTGGTCTATTTAATTCCCAATCTCCTGACCACGGGAAATCTCTTTAGTGGCCTGGCCTCTATCTTGTTTGTCTTTGGAGGCGATTTTGGGTCTGCGGCCATTGCGATTCTTGTGGCGATTGTTTTTGACGTATTGGATGGGACGTCGGCCCGTCTGATGAAAAGTACGAGTGACTTCGGGTTGCAATATGATTCGTTGGCAGATGTCGTGGCTTTCGGAGTGGCTCCGGGCTTGCTGATGTATTCGTGGGCGCTCAGTACTCCCAAGATGTTGGGCGCTGCGGTGATGTTTGCCTTTGTCGCGTGCGGTGCCCTGCGATTGGCCAGGCACAACGTTTTGGCGACGACAGGGGGAGATGGCAAGCCCTTTACCGGTCTTCCGATTCCTGGTGCAGCGGGTGTGATGGCCACGTTGGTGATTTTCGAGCAACATGTTGCGCCGTTAGGAGAGAAGGTGAAGCCTATTCTTGGTATCGTCCTGACCTTGGTGCTGGCGTTTCTCATGGTGAGTACGTTTCGTTATCGTAGTTTGAAAGAATTAAAAACTCAGGAACACCACCACTTTAATTATTTGGTATATGCCGTCCTCATTCTCATGGCGGTCTTAGCGTATCCACAGGCGATGCTTTTTGTCGTGTTTGCTGCCTATGCGCTTTCGGGTGTATTGGAGCAAGGATGGAGGCTTGGGGCAGCTATGATGGGGAAAAAGCCGGTTGAAGAAGTTAGACCGGATGGACTCCACAAATGAACCGCCATGCAGGGGAGAAGGAACATTGGATGAAGGCCAAATGTGGGGGTAATGAGCCATGACGCGGATGATCCGAATTTTTGATACCACCTTGCGGGATGGGGAGCAGTCTCCTGGCGCAAGCATGAACATCGAAGAAAAAATCCTTGTGGCGAAGCAATTAGCCCGGTTGAATGTGGATATTATCGAAGCCGGTTTCGCGTTTAGTTCTCCTGGTGATTTTGAAGCGATTCATCGTATTGCCCGGGAAGTGGAAGGTCCGGTCATATGCAGTTTGGCCCGTGCAAAGTCTGAAGATATTGACCGGGCTTGGGAGGCACTCAAAGGCGCACCCAAATGCCGGATCCATACGTTTTTGTCTTCTTCGGATATCCACCTGAAACATCAATTTCGAATGACCAGGGATGAAGCTCTTAAAAGGGCAGTGGACATGGTTCGCCATGCGCGTGGTTATGTTGAGGATGTGGAATATTCTCCCATGGACGCCACCCGTTCCGATTTGACCTATCTCTGTGAAGTGGTGGAAGCCGTTGTGGAAGCTGGAGCCGGAACGGTGAACATTCCTGATACGGTGGGGTATACGACTCCCGAGGAGTTTGGGCGTATTATTCGGACATTGAGAGATCGTGTCCGGGGAATGGAGACGGCCATAATTTCTGTCCATTGCCACAATGACTTAGGATTGGCTGTCGCAAATTCCATGGCTGCTATTTACGCTGGAGCAGGGCAGGTGGAATGCACGATCAACGGGATTGGTGAACGAGCCGGCAATGCCTCCTTAGAAGAAATCGCGATGGGACTCCGTACGCGTACTGATTTTTACCAGTCCGATACCAAAATTCGCACGGAGGAAATTTCCAAAACCAGTCGGTTGGTCAGCAATATTACCGGAATGGTGGTGCAACCCAATAAAGCGATTGTGGGTGCCAATGCCTTTGCGCATACCTCAGGCATTCATCAGGATGGGTTGCTCAAGGACAAGAGTACCTATGAGATCATGCGACCGGAATCCGTGGGATTAACCCAAAGTCGTTTGGTGATGGGCAAACTGTCTGGTCGACATGCCTTTCGTGAGGAACTGTTGAACCTGGGGTACAGTCTTTCTGATCAGGAATTGCAAGAGGCCTTTGAACGCTTTAAGCGTCTGGCGGATCAAAAGAAGGAATTATTTGAAGAGGATTTGGAGACAATCGTCAATAAGGCGATTACCAAGGTTCCTGAACGCTATGCCTTAAGGGGGTTGCATGTGGAAAGCGGGTTGGAGCGACGCCCTACGGCGATGGTGGAATTGATGATGGAGGGACGTATCGCGAAACTGACCGGCACGGGAGATGGGCCGGTGGATGCGGTGTATCGGACCATTGCGGCCATGACTGAAACGAAAAGTCTTCTTCGTGCCTATATCGTCAAAGCTATTACGGGCGGTACCGATGCGCAGGGAGAAGTGTCCGTCCGCGTCGAGGAAAATAGTGAAACCGTTACCGGTCATGGATCAGATACGGATATTATTCTTGCTTCCGCGCAGGCCTACCTCAATGCGCTCAATAAATTGGCGGATTTGGCGGAACGAAATGCCAGGGCCGAACAAAAAATCGGGTTGTGTTAAAAAACCGTTTTCTTGCACCCATTACATTGAGTACCTGTTTCCTGCCTTTTTTCATGGGCATGTTGTTTCTGTAAGGCGGTTTAGAGTACGTGGTTATCGCTAGCAAAGCCAAGGGGTTCATCATATTGTTGTTGGGGGAATTATGAAGAAACGGATTGCCGTATTACCGGGTGATGGAATCGGGCCTGAAATTATGCCACAAGCGATTCGGGTTCTGGAGGCCATTGGTCAGAAATGTGGGCATCAATTTACCTTTACGTATGGGAAGGTTGGTGGTGAGGCGATTGATGCGACAGGTGTTCCATTGCCGGCCGAAACTCTGGAATTGGTTCAATCGAGTGATGCCGTCCTCTTGGGGGCTGTTGGCGGACCGAAGTGGGAGGGCCTTGAATATGAGCGGCGCCCCGAACGCGCCTTGCTCGGGTTGCGGGAGCAACTTGGGCTTTTTGCCAACCTCCGACCGGCAAAAATGTATTCGGCCTTGGTCGGGTCGTCCAGCCTGAAGGCTGAAGTCGTGGAGGGCATTGATATCCTGGTTGTCCGTGAATTGACCGGGGGGATTTACTTTGGCAAACCGAAAGGCATTGAACAAACGGCGACGGGACATCGAGGATTCAATACCGAAGTCTACACGACGGAGGAAATCCGACGGATTGCTGATGTGGCTTTTCAGGCAGCTCGGAAGCGGCGTGGCCTGGTTCACTCAATCGATAAGGCTAATGTGTTGGAATCGTCCGAACTCTGGCGGCGAGAAGTGATTCACGTGCATCAGGACTTTCAAGATGTGGAATTACGTCATATGTATGTAGACAACTGTGCCATGCAACTTGTTCGCCATCCCAAGCAATTCGACGTGGTTGTGACCACCAATTTGTTTGGGGATATTTTGAGTGATGAAGCGGCGATGCTGACTGGGTCGATAGGCATGCTCCCTTCTGCCAGCGTGGGAGCGACAGTGGGGATGTTTGAGCCTATCCATGGGAGCGCTCCGGATATTGCCGGGAAAAACATCGCCAATCCTATTGGGACCATTGCTTCCGCAGCTATGATGTTGACTTATTCGTTCGGGTTGACGAAAGAAGTCGAGATGATTGAATCGGCCATTCAAAAAACTCTTGAGCAGGGATATCGCACGAAAGATATTGAGAGTCAGGGGAGGACGCTGGTTGGAACCGCCGAAATGGGTGATCACATCGTGAAGCATTTAGGATAATAACACAATGATGGGGCAAGGACAGAGTGGGCAGATTCTCACGATCGCGGGAATGGGGGAGCCTGGGTATGAGGGCGACGGACAGCTCGGGACTCAAGCGGTTCTGAATGAACCGAAGAATGTGTGCTTTGACGCTGAAGGCAATCTCCTGATTGCGGATTCTGAAAATCATGTCATTCGCCGTTTGCGACATTCCACTGGTGTCATCGAAACGGTAGCCGGGTGTGTGGTCATGGGTCGCGTCGGTGGGGAAAATCCACAGGTCCTGAATCCATCTCCAACTTCTCATATAGAAGAAGAGATGGATCCTCTTGCGGATATTGATGAGCTCCCGGGACAGGCCTACTCTCAAGCGCCTGATCTGAGTGGAACGGTTCGCTACATTGTCGGGCAGGGGATGCGCAAAGATCGATTTGCGGGAGATGGAGCCTTGGCCACGAGCGCGCAATTAAACTTTCCCTCTGCCGTCGCCGTTGATGCGGCAGGCACTCTCTTTATTGCCGACACGTGGAACCACCGCATTCGGCGGGTAGATTCCAAAACGGGGATAATCCAGACCGTGGCCGGGACCGGTCAGTCGAAGTGGACGGGGGATGGTGGTCCCGGAGTTTCCGCTTCGTTGAATGAACCGGTGGCGTTAGTCGTGGATGGTGCTCAACTCTATATTGCCGACCAGAGCAATAATTGTATCCGAATGCTGGATTTGGAATCGGGTGTGATCACAACTATTGCGGGAACCGGAGAGTCCGGATACACGGGGGATGGCCTGCCTGCAATAGAGTCTGCGCTTGCGGGACCGAGCGGGTTGGCACTTGATCGCAATGGAAATCTTTATATCGCCGACACGTTTAATGGCCGTATCCGGATGCTTGATCACAGCACGGGACTTTTGTCCACTGTGGCAGGAGATGGCGCAGAGTTTCGTTATGAGCATGGGGTTAATGAAGAGTCTCAGGCTTTGGCCAGGCCTTATGGCATCGCGATAACTCCACATGGGCATATACTTATCACGGATTCCGATCATCACTTAATTCGGAAGTGGGATGCAGTAAATAAGGAAATGACCCTGGTCGCCGGCAATGGCCAATCGACATGGGCTGGTGATGGAGGTCCGTCTCTTGATAGTAGTCTCAGTTTTCCGTTTGGTGTGGCTGTTGACGCTTTCGGCAATATTGCGATAGCCGATACCTTTAATCACCGCATCCGCTATATTCCTGTCTAAGAAGAGTTCTGGCAGCCATCACGGGGTTCCAGGGTCTTCGGCCTCAGGTATTGGCTTGAAGTCTCTCCTGTTATGGGTTTCCCTTCCGTCATTTTTGAGTCAAGGATTTTGAACTGATAGGATGTGTGTAATACTGAATGCTGTCCGTGATTTTCTTGAGGGAGAGAGCGTGAAATGATAAAGAAAAAATCAGCCTATACGGTCGCGGTGGTGGGAGCAACCGGTGCCGTTGGAACGGAAATGATCCAGGTACTGGAAGAACGGAATTTTCCTGTCGGGGAATTAGTGCCGTTGGCCTCCGTCCGTTCCGAAGGCAATGAGGTGATGTTTCGCGGTCAGACACTTCCCGTCAGAGTGCTGGAACACAACTCGTTCGAGGGTGTGGATGTGGCCTTGTTTTCGGCGGGAGCCGGCGTCAGTAAAGAATTCGGTCCGATAGCTGTCAAGAATGGGGCCGTGGTGGTAGACAATAGTTCCGCATGGAGGATGGACCCCAAGGTCCCACTGGTGGTGCCTGAGGTAAATGTTCATGCTCTTTCGGGACAGCAGGGGCTGATTGCCAATCCCAACTGTTCCACTATTCAAATGGTCGTGGCTTTGAAGCCGCTGCATGATGCAGTCCGAATCAAACGGATTATTGTCACGACGTTTCAATCCGTGTCTGGAACCGGTAAGGATGCAATGGAAGAATTAGTTGATCAGTCCCGTCAAATACTCAGTTTTGGAGAAGCCAAAGTGTCGGTCTATCCCCATCAGATTGCCTTCAATTGTTTGCCCCATATTGATGATTTTTTGCCGAATGGGTATACCAAAGAAGAGATGAAAATGGTCAACGAAACCCGGAAAATTCTGGGTGAATCGTCTTTGCCGATTACGGCGACGACGGTCAGAGTCCCGGTCTTTATCTGCCATGCGGAATCCGTGAATATTGAAACTGAGCAAAAGCTGAGCGCCAATGACGCACGAGCCATACTGTCTGCCGCTCCGGGCATTCAGGTCTACGATGATCCCAACCGTAATTTGTATCCTTTGCCGATCGACGTGGTGGGGACCGATGCCGTATATGTGGGCCGAGTGAGGGAAGATGAATCGGTGCCCAATGGGTTGAATCTGTGGATCGTGGCGGATAATTTGCGAAAAGGTGCCGCGCTCAACGCCGTACAAATCGCGGAGGAACTTATTCGGTAAGGCGCGAGAGTTGACATGATGAGTGGAGTGGGAAAAGCCCTGATGCTGTTGGGGGCTATTTTTCTGGTGCTAGGGGCAGGCTTTTGGGCCTTGGGGAAATGGTCCAATGCTGATAGCGGTGTGGGCTGGCTTGGCCGATTGCCGGGCGATTTACTCATTAAGCGGGATCATGTGACGTTTTACTTTCCTCTTGCGACCAGTGTCATTCTCAGTGTGTTCGGAAGTCTGATCTTCTATCTATTCTTCAGGCGGTAAACAAGAGTTATGGTATGCGTGACATATCGCTTGGGTGTTGGGCTGCTCCTTGTGTGTTGGGTGACATTGTATTCTTCGGTGATTTGGGCGAATGAGCCGGCTATTCGCGTTGGCCTTGCCGAGGCTGCCCAGGTACTTTCCATTCAGTCTGCCGATTCGTTTTCCCTCCTTCTGCCTTCCGGAAGAAAATTTCATGCTTCAGGTCAAGTGACGATTCGAAGGCAAGGCGCTGGTCTTCTTCTGAATGACCGTGCCGTGGCTGAGACAAATATGTGGGTTGAGGGGTCCACAAGTACCTATCACGTCCGAGTGGAGACGAAAAACGAAAACGCGACGCTCAGCCATCCAGGACCGGAATGGGTGGTTCGCGGCCCGCTTGAAATTCGATTAAACCCAACCGGATTAGCCTTGATTAATTGGGTAGATCTTGAATCCTATGTCGCGGGCGTGGTCTCGGGTGAAGTTGGGGCCAAGTGGCCTTTGGAAGCTTTGAAAGCGCAAGCCGTTGCTGCCAGAACCTATGTGTTGTACAAGAAAGTTGAAAATCAAATGCAATCGTTCGATGTGGTCGCCGGTGTGCAAGATCAAGTCTATCATGGCCATTCCGTACGAGCTGAATCCGTGCTGAAGGCCGTTGAAGCCACCAGAGGCCAAGTGGTGACGTATGAAAATCGTCCCATCTTTGCGGCCTATTCGTCGACGGCGGCTGGATTCACTGAGGATGCGTTGTATGTGTGGGCATTAGATCTTCCCTATCTCAAAGGTGTCGACTGCCCGTTTGATGAACAGGCCCCACGATATGATTGGCGTACATCCTTTACGTTCGACTTCCTTGAGCAACAACTGCTGAAAGAGGGGTATGAGGTTGGCAAAATCGCGACCTTCACGCCCTATACCTTTACCCCATCTGGTCGGATTGATCGTGTGCGTTTGCTCCATTCTCGTGGAGAAACTATTCTGCGAGGGCAAGATTTGCGACGAATAGTCGGATACTCAAAAATTTTCAGCACTCAATTTTCTATCGAATCATTGGGGCAGGAAGTGGTTGTGGTGGGTCATGGAGCGGGACATGCCGTGGGGATGTGTCAGTGGGGCATGCGCGAAATGGCCGAATTAGGGTATGACTATCAATCTATTGTCCGACATTATTATCCTCACACGATAATTCTTCCTATTGACCGCGTCCTCCTTACTACTGGAGACTAACCCGGTTGTCTTCTTCCTTGCCTGGTCATGGATCTTTCCCAATTTAACTTTCCCTTCGACCAAACTCTGGTGGCCAAATATCCGGTTCATCCGCGCGATCATGCCCGATTGTTGGTGTTGACCCGATCCACCGGAGATATCACCGATCGCCAAGTCAAAGACCTCCCAAATATATTACGATCCGGGGATTTACTTGTGGTCAACAACACCAAAGTCATTCCGGCTCGCCTCCGGGCGAAGAAGGTCCCAAGCGGAGGGCGAGTGGAATTGCTGTTTGTCAAAGAAATGGGTGAGGACCATGCAGAAGTCTTCATTCAGGGGAGAGTGGGTGTCGGGCAGATTGTGGAATGTGAGGGATCTGCGCGTGCGCAGGTTGTGGAAAAGGAGACTGGTCGAACAGTAATTCATTGGCTGGGCCCAGGTACCTTCCGGACATGGTTGCTATCTCATGGAGAAATTCCCCTTCCGCCGTATCTGAAACGCCAACCAGTTTCAGGTGATCAAGAGGATTATCAAACCGTATTTGCCAAAGTGGATGGGGCTATTGCAGCGCCAACCGCCGGATTGCATTTTACGTCTCAATTGATCACGCAACTGGCAGAGAAGGGAATCGGGACGGCCACGGTAACCCTGCATGTTGGACCTGGAACCTTCCAGCCTGTCAAGGCGACGGATGTGGAGCGTCATGTCATGCATCCGGAATGGTTCGAGGTGTCAGAGGATACAGCGAGAAGAATTTGTGAGGTACGAAAGCGAGGCGGGAGAATTGTCGCTGTCGGGACTACCGTGGCACGAAGTCTTGAGTCAGCCCTAGATGAGAGCGGCGAACTTAGACCTTGTTCAGGACTGACTCGCCTTTTTATCCTGCCAGGATTTCAATTTCGGGTCATTGATGGGCTCTTGACTAATTTCCATTTTCCTGAAACGACCCTCTTGATGTTGGTTTCGGCGTTTGCGGGATTAGGGGAGGTCAAGGAGGCGTATGCGCATGCGGTACGTGAACGCTATCGGTTCTACAGTTATGGTGACGCCATGCTCATTCATGAATAATGGTATTGGCAGAGATAGTGAGGAATCCGAAAGTGATTTCCTTGGCAGATACCATCTGACGTATGGCAAATGAGTGTCATGGCGGATGATGAGAAAAGGGCTGTCTGCGGATAGATTCCCCGGACCAGCTCATTGTGGAACGAGATTGGCTGAGTTAGGCAGGAGACTTATACTTACAGCAGTTCTTCGTGAATTATGACGTCCCCACGGGCTCGAAGAGCGGATTGGAAAGCCTGCATGGCTCGTTGTTTCTTTTGCATGAGAAATTGAAGGCGAATCTGTTCTAAGGCGGTGAGGTCGAGCTCGGCCCCATCAAGCGTTTGTCGGTCAGCGAGTTCCTTGACTTCTTTCATTTCTGTCGGAGTGAGGGTCGTCGCTTCAGAGACCAGGAGCCTCGCTTTTTCCGCCAGCAATTCGTTTCGGCGTTGTTCCTCATATTGATGGGGTTTCATCCGGTTGGCCGCCAGGAGTCGCTGATAATATTCTGTATCGAAAGTGCCATCTTTTTGGAAATCTTTTTGGTTTACAATTGCATCATGGAGTTCTTGAGCCGAAACAGCCAAATTCATTTCATCCGCCAGTAATTGCCATGATTTTGTGGTAATCAGTCCCTCGAGCGCGAGTTGCTTAATGGTCTCTTCTTTCACGTCTTCTTGTTTGAGTTGGTCGCGATAGAAGCGGAAATATCCTTGTTTCGTCCGAAGATATTCATCTTTGGAGACCTTATAAGGGCCAACCGTTGCCACTGCGTTACCTTGAGTGGATTCGTACCCATACCAACCCATGCCGATGATAAAGGTCACTGCGATGCCCAGGATAAGTAATTTGAGAATCCAGGGATATTTAGCTGAACCCTCTCGTATAATTCGAATCATGCGTCCTGCCTCCTCAGAATATCTTTGATGCCCTTGCGGAAATTTTAAGCGGCGGAAACAGGAAAGGCAAGTGAATGGGATATGTCAATTCGGTTCTTTACATCGGTAGAGCAGCAATGGTAAAGCAACGGGCCGGGGAGTGAGAATAAAAGATATTCTATAGGAGGTCGTCCCGCATGCGGTATGAAGATTTCCCGGGATGGGCCGTCTTTGATTTTCATAGGTAAAGAAGCGTGGAGGGGCATCATGGTTTCATGGCAAGACAATGTCATCTATCCGGAATGGCATCTTTCAACATGAGCGTGGGGTGTCAGGGAAAGGTCGGTGAAAGCAAATGAGTGAAGTGCGAGTTCGCTTTGCGCCAAGTCCGACTGGATTCCTCCATATTGGCGGGGTGCGGACAGCATTGTTTAATTGGTTATTTGCGCGTCATGAGGGTGGAACCTTTATCCTCCGTATTGAGGACACGGATCGTGACCGGTCCACGGATGATGCTATTCAGATCATTCTGGATGGCTTGAAATGGACCGGGTTGAATTGGGATGAGGGGCCTTTCCGCCAAACCGACCGCTTAGAGCTGTATCGTGACCGTGCGATGGATCTCTTGAATCGAAAGCTGGCCTACTGGTGCGTCTGTACGCCTGAGGAATTAGAGACGAGACGAAAAGAGGCTCAGGCTAAGGGCGAATCCATCAAATATGATGGGCGGTGCCGACATCGAGGCATATCCGACCCTGTCGAACCGGCGGCTCTTCGCTTTCTAACCCCGCAGGAAGGGCAGACAGTCGTCAATGATCTCATTAAAGGCCGGATTGTGTTTGATAACACGGTCATGGACGACCTCATCATCCTCCGGTCCAATGGCTATCCCACCTATAATTTTTCCGTGGTCGTCGATGACGGACTCATGAACATTTCCCACGTCATTCGCGGGGATGATCATGTCAACAACACCCCGCGACAGGTCCCGCTCTTTTCTGCCCTGGGCTTTCCGGTTCCTCAATTTGCTCATCTGCCCATGATCCTGGGGGCAGATAAAACGCGGCTGTCCAAACGTCATGGAGCTACATCGGTGTTGGCCTATAAAGAGATGGGGTATCTGTCGGAAGCGCTCATCAACTATCTGGTCCGTTTGGGATGGTCTCATGGAGATCAGGAAATTTTCTCGATTCAAGAAATGGTCGATTTTTTCGATTTCAAGCAGGTCCAAGCCTCGGCAGCCGTCTTTAATCCTGAAAAATTACGTTGGGTCAACGCGCAGTACATCAGGAACGGCGATTCCAAGCAGGTGGCCGACGCTCTCAGGCCGTTTTTGCAAAGTGCAGGCTATGACGATACCTCCTTGGCCAGAATTCCAGGAGGAGCTGAGGCCTTGATCCCACCGTTGCGGGAACGCTCGGAAACCCTTTTGGATATTGTTCAAGGTGCTGTTCCCTATCTGGCTGAGCCCATGACCATGGATGAGGAAGCGGCGAAGAAACATCTTTCTCCGGCCATTGTCCCAAGTCTCCAGGCCTTTGCTGATCAGGTGGAGGCTGACGCGGATTTTTCCAAGGAGACGCTTGAGCGCATTCTTCATGACCTTATCGAGCGTCAAGGGCTCAAAATGGGCAAGGTGGCGCAACCGTTACGTGTGGCGTTGACCGGCCGGACTGTCAGCCCCGGCATATACGAAGTGATGGCGCTGTTAGGAAAAGAGCGATCCCTGCAACGTATCCGAGCGGGTATTGAACGAGCGATTGCCAAAAGTCAGTCTTCGTAAATTGGTCTTTCTGCCGTCGCTTGACTGGTTCTGAGAGGTGAATTAAGCTCACTCTAGGTTGGGGGATCGTCTAGCGGTAGGACGCCAGATTCTGGATCTGGCTGCCCAGGTTCGATCCCTGGTCCCCCAGCCAAAAAATTCCTCTTTTCTCTCAAATATTCCCACATTGTTCATGGACTTCAGACACATCATTCTGACGGTGTAGATGGGTCCCCGAGCTCGGAATTGTCATGTTTTTGTCAAATGACCGTCCCGCACTCATGCGATGTTCGGGTGAAAGGTGTGCATAACGCATGGACATGAGGATGGATTTATGTCCCTGCAATTGGCTGACAGTGGCCAGTAAGTTAGAGGTAGCCGCCGCGCTTCAGGGAAATAGTCTCACTGCTTATGTGAAGGTTCTGTTTCAAGAGCATGAAACCGAATTGGAGAGGAAGGGGTAGTTGCCAAGGGGGAATAGACCCTAGGTATCAACAATTCAAGATCCAAGGTCGGTCGTACAGCTGAACACTTCATAAAAAACTGTTTCTGGATACCCCCCAGCTTGCTGAGGGGTTCTTTACTAGAAATGAAATTAGTACGCGTTGGCATGAAGGAAAGCGAGAAGGCGAAAGCCCAGAAGGCACTCGACCGAATTCTGTCAGGATGCTTTGACGAGAATGATGTCGAAACCTTGTTCATGAAATTACGCGAATATTCGTCAGGTCACCGTGTTTTTCAAGAAGTGGCGCATTTTGTTGCCCACAACAACATTAGAGATCGTGGCATCCTCCACCAAGCCCTTGAGAGATTCTATTTTCACTTTAAATTCCTCCTTGAATTCGCATGGCCCAAAAGAAAGCCGGACTGGTTAAGAGGGTTTCCCCTTTACATAAAGCGGCTCATAATTCTACAGATTGATGAGTGTAAGCCTGAGTCGCTTTGGCAGAAGTTCCAATTAACACCGAAACAGCTCAAAAACCATTTTGAGATTCTCTTTAAGGAAAACAAGCAAGCGAAAAGTGCTGTCCTAATAAGTTCAAATATCAGACATTACTCAGGTTTAGCGTTTGATTATATTCTGGATACTTTATATTGCAACGCTGCATTCACTGATGATGATCTTATGAATGACTTATTGGCCGTCCTCAGCAAGAACAACTTGATATTTAAAGCGGATGACCTCGTGGCTCAGCGAGGAACTATTGTTCTTTGCGTGATGCTGCTCATGCATCAATCCCAGTTTGAATTTGGTGGAGTTTCTTGCGGTGAGTGTATTATATATTCATTTCCATCAGGGGAACTTATCGAAAGTGAAGTCCCAGTGAAATTCAATTTAGGGGACTTTGAGACATTAGATGTGATGGGTATTGTACCGGCCACAAGGTATGAAGGTTTGAAAGAAGTTTCTTTCAAGACTTCTTACCCCATATTCACAACAAATCTGTTGGCGATCGACAATTGCGACACGTCCTTATTCGTTGTTGAAGAGGTGCCGGAACAGCCAGGCTTTTACAGGAAACGTATAGCTTTTGATCAACCTCTTGGTTTGAAGAATTCCAAACTTGCTCCATTACATCCCCAAACAAAAGAAATCGACACAATCCCTACTCAATAATCCGTTTCTTTATTCTAAAAATAACCCCCCATAATCTTCGTCAGATCTGATGCCTAGCACGGAATGCTTAGATTCTTTTTTAGCCTAAAATGCCGGTCCCCCTTATTGAATTGGTTGTGTAATCCTGAGAAAATTAAATGGCAAAGGGGCCGACCAACCTAGAATGGAGTAGGACGGTCTGGTGTCGAATCGAAAAGACCAAGACCATATTTCAAAGAATTATCATTTAAGAGGGAATGCTATGAACCTTCATCAACGAGGCACGGAGCTGATTAATAGCCTGAAGGAACATGTTCTTGAGGTCCTTCGCGAGCACCCGGATGCAGATCCAGGGGGAGGTGGGATTTTTCAGGAAGAAGTTGCCCGCCGGGCTGGCTTGCATAATATGGGCACCGGCGAATTAGATCACACCTGTGGTGAGATGTTGCGGTTGCTCCATAAGGAAGGTCTGATTGAACTCGTGGAAGGGGCTGAGGAGGATGAAAAGAGGAAGCGGTGGCGGTTGACCTCACGATAAGTTTTGGCTCGTTTCTCCGATGTTGCGCTTCAATTTTTAAGGGGCTGTCCTAGACAATGGGCATTATTCTAGGATGGCCAGCTGCGAAAAAGTCGGTTAAGCCCTGGAAAACAGGCACGATTGATCGAGTACTTTGTCTGTGGGCCCTCGGCGCGCACTGCCGCGGCCCTCGTTGGGGTCAAGAAAAACAGGGCGGCCTATTACGTTCTGCGGCTACGGATGATTATCTCTCTAGCTAAAGAAATGTCTGTTCCTGGAGCCATCGAAGCGGATGAAAGTTCTTTTGGTGGGCGCAGAAAAGGTAATCGTGGCCGGGGTGCAGCGGGAAAGGTGCCCGTCGTTGGAATCCTGAAGCGTGGGGGCGTGTGTACATGCAAGGCATCCCTGACACGAAAGCGAAAACACTTCTCGGCATCATGCAAGATCGCATTGTCCCTGATCGCATTGACTACACCGACACCTATAGATCCTATAACGTGTTGGATGTGGCAGAGTGCAAACACTATCGAATCAACCATTCGAAGGGGTTTGTAAAGGAGCCTAAACACATTAACGGCATTGGAGATTTCTGGAACCAGGCAAAGCGGCCTTTACGCACATTCACTGGTGTGCCGCGCCAGCACTTCCACTTCTTTCTCAAAGAGTGTGAATGGCGGTTTAATACACAGAATCCACAATGGCAGCTCACCCAGTTAAAACAATGGCTTAGTTATCTAGGACAGCCCCATTTTTAATCCACTTCTCTCCGACTGACACTCGTTACTCACCGAAGGCGTCAATAAGGGTCTCCACGACCATCTTTCCCCGTTGTTAAGTCCACTGTGTGACTGTGCTATCTTTGAGCTTTTATTGATTCTAAGGCTGATTAAGGTTCAGATTTAACAGTGCTGGTATATTCGCTGGCTCTTAGATTACCAAATTAAGAAATTAAGACGGAGGCGGCAATTGCCGAGGAGAATAGACTCGAGCCCTTGTCTAACACTGTGGAAAAAGAATTAGTCGGCGACCCTGGCCCTGGGCGTTTTTGAATCTATGCGTGTGGTTCTCTCCTTCCGCAATCTTCTGAATAAGGTATGGAGCATTCAATTGTCGAAAAAACTTCTTCTCCACTAGGGTAGAGCGTCTTCCCGATTAAGCCGGTCACATATTCTGAGGGTTTGAGTCGGCGGGAGGTCTTAGTGCGTAGTCTTACCAGCGAGGATGGTGGATCCACAATATGGAAGGCAAGCTCCTCCAGGTCCCGTCAGGAAAGTGTTGATAGTGAATCAGGCGCTCCCAGTTCTCCACGACCGTTCAGACTGCTTGGGATTCCGGTGGAAAAGTCGTCTGATAGCACTTTCGCGCACCCACTGTCTCCTCTGGTGTCGCGGCGTATCGTATGGACGGAAGTTGTGGTTTGGCCTCTGCCTGTTCTTGCTCGGAGAGTGCATTCCACAAATTTAATTATAGCTCGTGTCCCGAAAATATGACATACTTTTTCAATGAAACACCATGGTTTTTCTTCTTTAGTTGGCAAGACCGAAAGGGAATATTAGATTGGATTGCAATCACAGAATGAATTTTTTGATAGATCTCCTTATGAATTTTCTCTCAGAGAGTGTTAAGGAAATTGTTGAAAGGAGGAAATAGAATGAAATTCCTGATGCCGGTAGTTACCATATTTTTGATAACCCTGAGCAGTGTTTTTGCTCTTCAAGCAGAGGTCATTGTTGAAAAGCAGGGAGAAGTAGAGGAAGCGATGGCTCTTGAACATCGTCACGAAAGCCGTCGCGCTGGTAAAGCGCCCATGCGGATTGAAGAGCCCGATGGAACGCTACAACCTCTTCCATCGGGTTCGATACCCGAAAGTCGCATGAGTATGGAGGGGTTACGGGATGTTCCGGATGCGGGAGGAGGAACAATGGTGAATGTCGAGGGCCGGTTTCAGTCGATCCTGAAGGTGCCAGACGGAGCTGACCATGCGATTCATCATCATGATCCTGAGGACTTACAGCCATTGAAACCATGAAAATTCTTGGATGAAACCCTCTCAAGCCATGAATTATTCTAATGCCGACATTCTGAGAAGCTCCTCTCTTTCTCAGTTGCCGATACCTTTCAGCCTATGCGTGGTTGGATTTCTGGTGGTCTTATTTTTGGGCTGGTTTGGCCCATTGGTTGAGACATATGGCGCCACTATTATTATTGTGAATAAAGATAGCCCTGGTGAAGGGTTCAACGATCCTGCGCCTTTTACCCCAGTGGGTGGAAATACGGCTACCACCCTAGGACAGGCAAGACTGAATGCCTTTGAATATGCAGCAAATATTTTAGCGCAGGTACTGGTGAGCACAGTGGGCATTCGAGTCGATGCTCGAATTGATTCCTTAGGAGCAGGAATACTGGGATCGGCCGGCCCTAATACCGTCCACCGGAATTTCCCTAATGCTCCTGTGCCGAATACCTGGTATGTCCAATCTCTGGCAAACAAACTTGCAGAACAGGACCTGGATCTGACTACCAGTGATATCAGTGCCACCTTCAGTGCAAATTTTACGAATTGGTATTTTGGGCTAGATGCCCATCCTCCAGCGGGACAATTTGATTTTGTTACCGTGGTACTTCATGAAATTATTCATGGCCTTGGTTTTTTGTCACTTGTTGATGTACTGACCGGCGAGAAATTCCTAGGAAGCAATGACGATTTTATGCGTTGGTTGGAGCTTCATGGAGCCAGTCCAGCCGATTATCCGTTAATGACCGATACTCAAAGGCAATTTGCGAATGTTGCTGGGCCGAACCTTCATTTTGTTGGTGCCAATCTTCAAGGAGCATCTGGGACACTGACGGCCGGACGAACAGACACTCATGTTCAGATGTATGCTCCGAACCCGGTTCAATTGGGGTCGTCGGTGTCTCATTTCACCAATACGATTAAGCCTGATCAACTTATGGAGCCTGGCATAGCTTCCGGCAAGGCTATTCATGATCTCGGGTTAGCTCAACCTCTGTTACAAGATTTAGGATGGGAGTTTGAGGTTGGCGTGAGTTTCCCTACTCGGAATGATGTCAACGGCGACGAGAAGGCAGACCTCGTCTGGCGCAACACTAGTACATGGGCTTTCGCGATTTGGTTGATGAATGGTCCTACGATTGCTTCCTCCGGCTCATTGGGAGTGGTGTCGTCGAAGTGGCAGATTGCCGGTACCGGGGATGTCAATGAGGATGGGAAAGCAGATGTCATTTGGCGCCACAGCGATACGGGAACGGTAGCGGTGTGGTTAATGAATGGTCTCACTGTCATGTCGGTGGGTTTTCCGGGTAGTGTCTCTACTGATTGGCAAATCAGGAGTGTGGGTGACGTCAACGGCGATGGGAGGGCGGACCTCGTCTGGCGAAACGCGAGTAGTGGGGAAGTGACGATTTGGTTGATGAACGGCTTCATGATTGCTTCTTCCGGCCACTTGGGGGCCGTGCCGTTGGAGTGGCAAATAGCTGGGATGGGAGATATGAATGCCGATGGAAAAGCTGATGTGATTTGGCGGAATGACCTTACCGGCGCAGTGGAAGTATGGCTCATGCAAGGGCTCACCGTCCTGTCAATCGGGTTTACTGGAGGGGTCTCCACGGATTGGCAGATTGTAGGGGTGGGTGATGTGAATGATGATGGAATGGGGGATTTGGTTTGGCGTAAAACCAGTAACGGAGAGGTGGCCATTTGGTTGATGAATGGGGTGACTCTTAGTTCGCCAGGTTTTTTTGGCGTGGTGCCTCAAGCGTGGGAGATTGCTAGCATCAGTGATGTCAATGGAGATGGGAGCGCAGATATAATTTGGCGTAACAGACAGACGGGCTCGGTGGCGGTGTGGATGATGAATGGACTCACCATTATGTCGATAGGCTTTCCGGGCAGTGCTTCAATCAACTGGGAAATCCAGCATTAGGCAAAGTGTAAAAAGAGAGTTAAACCCGGTGTCCTAAGTAAAATACAGAAGTATATATAAATTGTCATTTCCTAATGTAAGGGGGGCGAAGGAGGAGATACACGGGATCTCATTTGTCAGGAGTTTGCATGGTGGTTTTAGGGCACAGGTCTTCGTCTCAATAGCCACCCTGATGCTGGAATTTGCTCCTTCCTAAGGGTAGCGTATTGTTTTAGGAGAATGGTTTCATGCGGTCAAATAATTTTGAGAGATTCTTTGTTGAGATTAGTCCAATCGGGAAGGCATGATATGGTGATGGGTAATGTGAAATGGTGGTGGGCAGCAATGCTTGGAGGCAGCATTTTGCTTGCGACACCTGGGCATTCCGAGATTGGCGCCATTTTGGGCGATGTGGTCGGGCATTTTTTTTCTGCCCTGATCTTAGCCATTGTGCCGATTCTGGGATATCGTCTGTTCTATCAACACATCGGTGAAAAAGAAATCACATATATCTTTGGTGCTGCATGGATTTATCTTGTCTTCTCGCAATTATTTGGATGGTGAAATTTCAACTTCACCCATTTGAGTGTAGTCGTTCCTTTTGTTTTGAAACGTGTTCTGCCTACCCTGCCTAATAGAAAGTAGAGACGAGTAACGTGGGGCGCTTGAAATTCATCGATGTTGTCGATGATGTGGTAGACTATGAGACCCCATCGGTTGAATACTTGATGGGACTCCTGGGTAGAACGATACGTTGGTAGGGATCTCCCAATCTCTGAGAGAATTTTGATCGGGCATACAAACTTGATTTTGATTCAAGCGAGTGGAGAAGCCGATCTGTCCGTATTTGGAAATGTAATGCACGTGTGAACTTCTTGAACAAAGAAATTGCGTTTATGAATTGCTGATTTCTTGGGGACGGACTCAGGCGAAGGTGATTTCCTCGACAATCAGGTTTAGGGCAACTGACCAAATCAGGTGTGGGTTCATGAGAATGAAGGTGATTTGAACATTACGTCTGTTCAATCATAAGAATGAGTCATGAATCACGGGATCTTTTTCTTTAAATGATTCTTGTTTTTTTGTGATTAAGATTTGTCGGTTTTCATGAATTCTTGAAAAATTGGACGCCCCATTTTCGGGCATTAAAGGATCCGGCAAATGTTCCGATGAAGCATCCAGCGGTAAAAACAGTCATATCCGGAAAAAGGCAAACCATCTGAAAGGGTGGGACGCCAGGCCATGGGCCTACGTCTCGGAAGTCGAGATAGGGTTGCCAGGTTGCCCGCCGAGCCACAGATCCTCTTTGGTCATACAGCGGAGTGGCTTTGCTCGGCATGACTCACATGCATGAAGGAGATCTCATATGCCACACGATCACGGTTTTTCTCGACTAACCTTTTCCCGTCATCATTCTTTTCGATCCGTATCTAATTTTTTAGGGGGCCTTTTCCTTTTACTCTGGCTGTTCCCCTCCAATGCCCTGGCGGGAGAAGTTACCCTAGCCTGGAATCCTCCTTCCGCGGAATATGGAGGATTTATTATCGCTTACGGGACTTCAAGCGGCAGTTATACGCAGACTCAAGATGTCGGAACTCAGGCCATCTATACGGTGACAAGCCTGAATCCCGGCCAAACGTATTATTTTGCGGTAAAAGCTTACGACTCGGCTCGGAAGAATGAAAGTCCCTATTCGAACCAGGTAAGTGTCACGTTGTCTAGCGTTGCGGCGCGTCCTGCTCCTCCTAAGAATTTACAAGTTTATTGAAATTTAACCTTCTCCTTGATTTGCGATAAATTGTTTACTGATGGATTGTTATGTGGTAGAGGGTCCACCCAGGGAAAAATGGTAAGCTACATTCTCCGGGATTTTGTGCCGCGTGCTCCGTGGTTTTGAAGGCCAACTACCTCCTACCTCTAAGGCCATTTGCGGAACGGGGATATTCTGCGAATGCTAGGATTAGAAAAATCTTTCCTCAGACGTTAGCTAAAGAAGGTATTTGAGGACAGAGTTGGTCAGATGAAGTCTCCTTAGTATTCTGCGACTTTCTCGAATCTCACTCCGTTGAAATTTTTTCTAACTCTCCTTCAAATCATTTCACATGAAGTCCGGCATCAGCGCAGTAACTGAAATTTTAGTGTACTCCTTACGGTTTTATTCCTTTTTCCCGGCTTGATCGACTTTGTTTTGGAATTTTGGTATTCATCCCTTTCTGGGAAACCTGTCCGCGAAAAAAATCTTAATACTACGCACGAATGACTGTTTCTTGTGCCGGTTCCTATGATAAGGTCCGTTCCTTGTTGCGAACCTGACCTTGGAATTGACTTAACAATGCGATGAGGGTATTCATAAAGTGGATAGTGTTCAATATTATTGAGTGTTCTTCCGACATTCAGGTGGGCATGTGAGTCGAGAACTGAGTATGGTTATTTGATGGTCGATTTCGTATGGCGAAAAACAAGAGCGGTGTGTCTTTCCCCATTTGCCACACTGTGTGAGCGGAAATGGGCTCTTGTTCTTTTTCTAACATGTCTTGTGATCTGTGAGGTATTTTCCCCGGTCAGGGGACAGGCTCAATCCTTTTCGGATTTGGGACTATTTTATTTCACAGGGTCTCATCGACCCATTCAGAATCAGAGTGGGCTTTTTCGTGAATTAATGACGGGATCTGGTGTAGGGGATGGTATCAAAGCTGGACCGGTGCAGCTCCATCCATTTTTAGGTGTAGCGGAAGTGTATACCGACAATGTGTTTCGGAGAGACACAAATACGAAAAGTGACTTTCTTACGACCATCGCGCCTGGAATTCAGGCCTTCATGCCGTTTGGCGGAGGTAAGCATTCCGTACTTCTTGACTACCGCGCTGCCAAATTTCTCTATGCAAAATTTTCTGAAAACAATGCCCTGGCTCAAGATGCTGTTGGACACGTCAGCTTGAATTATCCGGGTGGGCTAGCAATAGACTTGCAAGGAGGGCATTTAGAAGGGTTTGACCCAAGAGGGTCGGAAGTGGATACCCAACAAAGGGATATTACCAAGTGGAATATGAATCGGTTTTTAGGCCAAGTGGAATTCACGGGGCAAAAGGCTGGTATCCGTCTTCGCACGAATTTTGATGATTTAAATTACACCAACAATGGGCAGGCTGCCCCGCGGGACCGGCACCGTGCTGGTGCCAATCTCGCAGTATTTGTAAGGGTAACTCCCTCAACCCGCGCCCTTCTTGGCGTTCGAATAGTCAACAATGATTATAATACCAATAAGCAGCAGAATAGCTTTGGTTACGGGGCGTATACGGGCTTCAGCTTGTCGCCTACCCGCCAGCTATCAGGAGAATTCAATGTAGGGTATCAGGTTTTAAATTTTGACCATGCGCCTATCGATGAAGACTCAGCCCGCGGCCAAGCTCTCCTTGCAAAGGGTTTAAGCCTAGGATCGGAGCAACGGACCTTCTTCTACATGCAAGGAAATTTGAATTGGAATCCTACGTCTCGGTTTAGTTTGCGTCTCCAGCCCTTTTCAAGAATTAATCAGTCAGCGGTGCAGGGTACTTCCACGTATAAACGAATAGGCGCCAACGTTAATGTGAAACAGGCGTTTACGGACCGTTTTGCCTTCAGAGGAAATTTTTACTACGCCAACGATAATTTTAATACGAATAGAACGGATAATCGATTTCGTTTGCGGATAGGACCGGAATACCGTACGGTCAAATGGCTGGGCTTTCGCTTAGATTATATTTTCGAGAAAAGAAGCTCAAATATAGCCAATTTTGATTTCAACAGTAATACGATTATGCTTTCGATCCAGGGAATTCTCTAATTTAAAGCGAAATGGACTGTTGCTCCCCCAAGTCTCTCGACCCTGTTTCTTGCCCATTGCCAGTTGTGTGACAAAAGTTTTTATTGTTTTCTAGAGATTGTCCGGTGGCGGTGGTCTTGCTATCCCGTTTTCCTAGCAAAGAGGGGAAATTCCCATGGAACACCTCTTCCAATTGCAAAGTTCAGCACTTCCCTATTTTTCTGGAATATTCCGGTGACTGAGAGCAATTAGGGGTGATGCGAAAATATGAAAAAAAATGGATAGGAGGTCGGAAGTGGGGAGCTTCGTTTCCTTTAGGAAGGGATGAGCCCGGTTTCTACCGTAGAATTGGGAAAGGAGATGTACCATGAGATCCGGTCAGAGAATAAAGTCTAGATGGATAAGTGGGCTGGTTCTGGTGGCCTTACTCCTTTTGGTAGGTCTCAGAGGATGGGGGGGGGCTTTAACCCCTGAGGCCCCTCTACAGGTTGAGGGGGATCGTCTAACAGGTCATTTGTCACAGGTGACCTTGCGAACGGTACTGGAACAATTACAGAAAGAATTGGGTATAAAATACGAGGCCCCTGTTGAGGAACTGAATAAATTTGTTTCGGTCGATCTTCAACAGGACAAAATCCTTCCTGCCTTGGCAAAAATTTTGGCCCAATGGGACTATGCGTTTACCGTCAATGCGGCGGGGCGCTTGCAATTTCTCTATGTAACACCAAAAGCCCCACCAGGAGAAGCGGTTTCTGAGACGAGGAACCCGTCAGGGTTTGGTTCTTCAAATGCGATGGGTGAAACAGGTCTTCGTTCAGACGTCCAAAGGGATCCTGAGCAAGAAGAGGTGGATTCTCCTTCATTTCTGTCTCATGAAGGGGAGCCCAATGGGAAGGTTTCACCGTCGGCCTCATCTTTTTCAGAAGAGAGTCCTGGCTTAAGAGCTCCGGCGGCTGGTGTACCCATGGACATTCAGCCTGTACCGCCAGGAACCACGATGCCCATGGTGCCTGCTAGCAGTATTAGCGGGATGCAAGTGACGCCGCCGGCCAATACACCTGATATGCCAATCATTCCAGCCACAGCCTATCCCCCGATGGAGATTGAGCCGGTGCCAAGCTATCTGCAAGAGGAGATGCTTCGGAATATGCAACCGTGACCAGAGAGGCGAATAAAAAAAGGTATATTGACGTACGAAGCTTAAGCCCTGAAAGTTTTAAAAGAAAAAAAGACTAGAAAATTTCGGAAACGCGTGTTGAAAGGCTTAACCTTTCGGCACGCGTTTCCTTACGAAGAAATCCCCCTAACCCGTTCCTCAAGCATTGTTGGTTTATGGGAAGAGCAGTCCACAACAGTTGGTCCTTCTCTTCTCAAGCGGTCAAAAACTTTCACCCATCGGTATGGTTGTCGCTAAACCTGTCAACAGCCTTTAGGCAGTGCCTTCAATTTTTCCGCCAAAGATTAGGGTAATGAATGAACACCGTGTTTGAATTCTTTAATTCATTCGGGTTCAGGTGATAACAGTCAATATTGTTATTGTATAGTGCCAATCAACTTCAGTAGGTTCCCAAGTCATTTGCAGTAGATACGGTTTGCGGCGAGGTTGCACAATCTACGCTCCAGCGCTTTCAATAAGATCTTCGAAGTCAGAAGGCAGGACAGAGTGAAGCACGAGTTCTGCCGTAACCGATAACCTGACACAAGATACTTGTGCCTTCGGTGATTGCCAACAAGGAGATGCAGCATGGGATCGGACGGATTCTCGCCATGCACCGAAAATAAAAGACAGGGACTACTAATGTTTATAGTCGGCATATAGACGTCAATCACCTTGCCGTCTGTGCTGAGGACTCCAAGTGTTTTTCGCGGTACCGTCGTGTGCTCTCAAAGCTAGTGGGGAAAGGGGTTTGAACCCGTGGGGATCTACTCTTCAAAACGGCCTTTCTTGAACGGCCGGTTAGGTTTTTTGCGATCAAGTGCTTGAATAGAAGCAGACAGCTCTACACTCAGCGTAAGGGGTCTATCCGGGTTGTTGAGGTGCAGTCCTATCAGATACCTAGAGCTTCACAATGAAGTTTTGATCACGGCAGTGCCCGAAGATCTTGCCGACATGGGGGTTTGAGGGCCTTATTGCCAAGGACGCTGGAATGCCACCCGGCTGATGCCTTGCGCTTTGACAATGTTTTGTCGTGAAAGTCGGGATCGGCTTGAGGGCAAGCGCGTCTTATTTAAAGCTTCCTTCCGCGGGGGAGAAAAATTGTTCTGGCAATAGGTGCGGGGCAGACTGTGAGGGGACAATTTATGGGTATGTGCTGGTTTGGTAATCAATTGGTGTTTATCGTAACGTCGATCAGGCACCGTGAGATTAAGTTTGCCAGTTGGCCAAATTTCCCGACGGATTGAGGCGGGGGAAATGGATTAAGATACAGGTTTATGGTGAATGGGCACGCATTTGGTTTTGTGTATTCAGTTAGATAGGTTGCGTGTTGGTCACAGCAGGGATTAGGATATACTTAGAGTTCACTGGTTTTGTAGGTATCCCTCTTTTTTGGCAAAAGTACGACAATGAAATCTTGAGGAAAGCCTTGGCAGAATGGATGCCCGCCAATCCAGGATGTCTGGATGGTTGATGGCATGGTATTGAATTTGATATAAGCTATCCGTGTTTTGCTAAGACTTATTCCCCCTTCAGTAAGGTGATTGGAATTTTCACAAAGCAGGAGGGGCAATTCTTTCTGCCTCATACCCCAATGGATTTATAGAATTTTTCCCACTTCCTGGTCACCCACCCCTTTTATTTCATCACTTTATTTGCTGGTATTGAAAACTTACGGTTGATGGTTCGAGCCGAGCCCTAATGAGTGTGAGCATTTCATGCCGAGAGGTTTGGTAGCGTAGCTTTGAAAAAATAGGGTAACCGGAATGGATAATTGGTTTTTAATTCTCACCGGTCAATTTTTTACAGGTCACGAGGCAATGATAATATTAACTGTTAATTATAATTAATGACATATACATATAGTCCTTTTTCACCATTGATCTGTGCCTGGGAGCACAGAAGGTTGATTTCTCGTCTTGCCAAGCGAGAGATTGATGCTCGTTACCGAGGATCGATGCTTGGAGTCATCTGGGCTTTTGTTGTCCCGATGCTGATGTTGGGGGTATATACGTTTGTCTTTTCTGTCGTGTTTCGAATTCGATGGGAGGTGCCTATGGAGGAAAACGGTGCCTTTGCTCTGCTATTATTTTCCGGCTTAATTGTTTTTAATTTATTTTCAGAATGCGTCACGCGTGCTCCGGGCCTTATGCTTGAAAATGTGTCTTATATAAAAAAGGTGGTGTTTCCTCTGGAGATAATGCCTTGGGTGTCCATGCAAGTAGCACTTTTTAATGCAGCCGTGAGTCTCCTGATTTTGTTGATTTTTTTTCTCATAGTCCATGGTCCTCCACCCCTTACGGTGTTGATGTTGCCGGTGATACTGTTTCCGTTTGTCCTGTTGATTGTAGGATTAGGTTGGTTCCTTGCATCCATGGGGGTGTTTCTGCGTGACGTACAGCCATTGGTAGGCGTGATGACCACGATGCTGATGTTTCTCAGTCCTATATTTTACCCCTTATCTGCTATTCCTGAAACCTATCGAGGATTGATTCAGCTCAATCCGTTAACACCTATCCTGAATGCGTCGAAATCCGTCATATTTTGGGGACAAATGCCGGAATGGGGAGACTGGCTCCTGTATACGGTTGTTTTTTGGATGGTAGGCTGGTTGGGTTTTGCCTGGTTCCAAAAAACGCGAAAAGGATTTGCTGATGTCGTCTGACCTGGCTATACGCGTCCAAGGACTTGGGAAGGCCTACCAGATCTTTCGAAAGCCTGAGGATCGCTTGAAACAGATGTTATGGAGAGGGCGTCGACAGTTCTATGATGAGTTTTGGGGCCTCCAAGGTGTTGATCTGAGCGTGTATCGGGGAGAAACGGTCGGAATTATCGGTCGCAATGGATCCGGGAAGTCGACGTTTTTACAATTGGTGTGCGGTACCGTAGCTCCGACCTGTGGCGAGTTGACCGTCAAAGGCCGAGTCGCGGCGTTGCTGGAATTAGGATCAAGTTTTAATCCTGAATTTACCGGAAAGGAAAATGTGTATCTGGCTGCCTCCATTCTTGGCCTGACCAGTGAGCAGATCGATGCCCGATACGAATCCATAACGGACTTTGCCGCCATTGGAGATTTTATTAATCATCCGGTCAAAATTTTCTCGAGTGGAATGTATGCACGGTTGGCCTTTTCCCTTGTCGCCCATGTGGATGCCGATATTCTGATTATCGATGAAATCCTTGCCGTGGGTGATGCCGCGTTCACTCAAAAATGTATGCGCTTCCTTCATCAATTTAGGGAAACCGGCACGCTCCTTTTTGTCTCGCATGATACGGCTTCGGTGACCAATCTTTGCGACCGGGTTGTTTGGCTTGATAATGGGGTTGTCCGGGAAATTGGTCCCGCAAAAGAGGTTTGCCATAATTTTCTTGCTGCGCTGTATCACGAACAGGAAAATGCCAACACCTTTCGTATTGGCGGAAGCCGCAAAGCCCCAACAGATCGAGCCATGCGGGTAAAAGATCCACGGAGTGAGATGTTAAAGAACTCTCCACATCGAAATGAGTTGGAGATTTTTGATTTTGATCCCAATGCTCCGTGGTTTGGCGAGCGGGGAGCTAGTATTTGCGAAGTGGCGCTTTCCGATCAGCAGGGTTCTCTCTTGACAACGCTAGATGGTGGAGAGGAAGTCACTCTAACCATTCGGTGTGTGTCGGAACGACCCTTAGCACGGCCCATTCTTGGGTTTTATGTGAAGGATCGATTAGGCCAGTACTTGTTTGGCGACAATACGTTTCTGATGTATCGTGACGTCGATCGCTCCATTGAACAGGGACAACGATTTCATGCGCTGTTTCGTTTTCAGCTACCGTATCTCCCAACCGGTGATTATTCGGTGATCGCCGCGATAGCCGAAGGGACACCAGAAAATCATGCTCTGCATCATTGGATCGATGATGCCCTGTTTTTCCGTGTTCACTCGAGTCACGTCCTAAGAGGGCTTATTGGCATTCCGATGTTGGCGATTGAATTTGAATCCACGGTGATGCCCTTGGCCTCATCGTGAGAAAAATTCAGGGTTATGCGGTCAGGTTTAGAGGTGTTCTGTGTCCTTGCTCGGCTGAATGACTATTCCGCTGGGTTTAGGTGGCGAAGAGGTCATTTTAACCCAATCTTTGGCGGTGATTATATATGCATAGCGCTAAATCATGAAAAAGAATGAGGAACAGGTCTCATCGGGGAGGACACCATTGGTAAGGGGCTCAGGGCAGGAAATGGATGTCATGAATTCCGACCCTACCTGCCTGTCCTCTACTGAAAGAAAGCAGGATATCATGACCGATGTGACAGAGCAGTCAAAGCTTCCGTGGACAGGCGAACGGTATGTTCCGGGAGTCATTGGAGATATTGAGCTAGAACATTTGCATCGCTATTACCTCGCCCGCGAACTGGCGATAGGAAAGGATGTGCTCGATATCGCATGTGGAGAGGGGTATGGTTCAGGGCTGTTAGCTGATGTTGCACGGAGTGTCGTGGGAGTGGATGCCTCGGAAGAGGTCATACGGTATGCGGCGAAACGCTATCAGCGTTCAAATGTTCGGTTTAAGCATGGAACGTGTGGACACATTCCCCTTCCTGATGCCAGCATCGACCTTATTGTGAGTTTTGAGACGCTCGAACACCATAATGAGCATCATGAAATGATGCGGGAATTTGTTCGAGTCTTACGTTCAGGTGGCCTGGTTATCATCTCGAGTCCGGATAAGGCTGAATATTCTGATAAGCCACAGTTCGTCAATTCTTTTCATGTGAAGGAACTCTATTTTGAGGAGTTTCAAGAACTGTTGTTAAATTATTTTGAGCATGCGCAGTTTTATGGACAGCGAGTCCGCTATGGATCATGTATTGGCCCCCTCCATAATTCCTCCACGCCTCCAGCGAATTTTCGATTATCCCAAGGGCGAGCCCATAAGTTTCTGAGTATTCCCGAGCCTGTTTATTTCGTGGCTATCGTTGGGAATGGCGAGCTACCCGTTCTTCCCTCCGGGATATTTGTTCCGGAAGTTCCAGAGTATTGGCATCAACACGTGGCGCTACAGGCTGGTATTGAAGAACGCGATCGACAGCTTGGACATCTTCAAAGCCAGTTGCTAAGTACCATGGCCGAGCATGCACATGTCCTTGAGGACCGGGATCAGCGTTTTGGCAGTTTGTATGCCCGATTGCTGACGAAAGAGGAAGAATTACGTCGCATGCATTCATCATTGCTTTGGCGAAATATCAGCAAAATAAGAATCTTGAGGGAACGCCTGTGTCCAGAGGGGTCGTGGCGTGGGAAGGTTTGCGCAAGTCTTGTGCAGTGGTTGAAGGGCTCAGATCGTCCTAGGGCTCAAAATCGGCAATCCATTGGTGGGACCCTTGATCGAGTTTTAAGGAGTGCAAAATCTCTGTTACCCGTTTCCCCTCATCGAAAACATCAATTGGTGACGTTTATTTTTAGACGGTTCGGCTCTTTCTTTCAAAAGACAGAAAGTTATCGGCGGTGGAAGGACAGGCAATTGCCTGTCTTCCATGAATCTGGAAATCTGCTTGCCTCTCACCAGAATCCTCCTCGTAAGCCGGTTTCTCTCATTCAGATTGAGCCGGGTGGAATGACAGCGCTCATCCAGTCATTCAACTTCACCCATGTGGAGCAGCCCTTGGTGTCCATCGTTATTCCTGTCTGCAATCACTTGGAATACACTGTTTGTTGTTTGGCTTCGATTTTGAGGCATGTGCCTCAGAGTAGTTTTGAGGTGATCATTGTTGACGATGGATCTCATGATGAGACTCCCAAAATTCTGGCAGATGTTCAGAATATTCGGTATTGCAGGAATGAGACAAATATTGGATTTCTCCGTTCGTGTAATAGGGGTGCAACCTTGGCTCGGGGCCAATATCTGCTGTTTCTGAATAATGACACGCAGGTTCTTGAAGGGTGGCTTGATGAATTGGTGAACACGTTTCAAGAACAATCAGAGGTTGGCCTTGTGGGTTCAAAATTGCTGTATCCCAATGGTGTGCTCCAGGAAGCTGGGGCCATTATTAAACCGGATGGCTCAGCGGAATTGGTGGGGTTGAATGATGATCCGGGCAGGCCTGAATATAATGTGACGCGAGAGGTTGATTATTGTTCGGGAGCCTGCCTGGTCATTGAGGCTGAGTTATTCAAAGCCTTGGAGGGATTCGATGAGGTCTATGCGCCCTGTTACTGCGAAGATTCTGATCTAGCCTTTAAGGTTAGAAAGATGGGGAAGCGGGTCTTCTATCAACCGCGTTCTGTGGTTGTTCACCATCTTAGTGTCAGTACCAATGATTCCATTCACGCAAAAATGCCTCTGGTGGCTCGGAATGTCGACACATTTGTTCAACGATGGACCGATGAGCTGAAGAAGCTGAATGAGGTTCGAGCGATTGCTTTTTTCCTTCCTCAATATCACCCCATTCCTGAAAATGACCGGTGGTGGGGAAAGGGTTTTACTGAATGGACGAATGTGACGAAAGCGAGACCGAATTTTAAGGGCCATTATCAACCTCATTTGCCAGCGGATTTAGGGTTTTATGATTTACGTATGCCGGAGGTACGTGAAGAGCAGGCGCGGTTGGCTCGCCAGTATGGCATTTCGGCCTTCTGCTATTACTATTATTGGTTTGCTGGGAAGAAACTCCTGAACCGTCCCTTTGACGAGGTACTGCAGTCCGGCGCCCCGGATTTTCCGTTTTGCCTTTGTTGGGCCAATGAGAACTGGACGAGACGATGGGATGGGTGTGAAGAGGATATCCTCATCGCCCAGAGTCATACCGAGGCGGATCATCTGGGTTTCATTACAGAGATTGCTCCTGCGTTGCTGGATCCACGGTATGTCAGGATTCATGGAAAACCCCTGGTGATCGTATATCGGCTTGGCCAACTCCCAGATCCCAGACGTACTGCAGATTTGTGGCGGAAATACTGTGTAAATGCGGGGGTTGGAGAAATTTACTTAGCCTATGTCCAGTGCTTTGAACGTATGCCAATGGGAGATGATCCAAGTCTTTATGGGTTTGATGCGGCTATTGAATTTCCGCCTCATCGATATCCGGTGCAAGTTGAGCTCTCACAACCGTTGATCAATCCTGATTATCAGGGCGTGTTGTTTGACTATGTCCAGACAGCCGAAAATTTTATACGAAGAACTTGGCCATCCTACAAACTCCTTAGAGGCGTGATGCCTTCGTGGGACAATACGGCCCGTCGTCAAGATGTTTCCCATGTTTTTGTGGGTGCAACTCCCGAACGATACGAATACTGGTTGCGACAGGTGGTTGAACAAACACGGCGACTTCACTTTGGCGACGAACGGGTTGTTTTTATTAACGCATGGAATGAATGGGCCGAAGGTAATCACTTAGAGCCTGATCGGGAATTTGGCCATCAATATTTGATTGCTACGAAAAACGCTCTTGGATAGATGGCAATTCACAGTCCATTTTCATAAGGCCACAACATGTTTACTTGGTTTCGTGAAAAACACGACTTTCTCCAGTACGTCGAAGAAATAAAGCCGTATCAACTCGCCGCTGAACGTTATCTGTCTTTACAGCGTGAGGTGCGTGGATATTGTGCGGTTTGTCAGGGAGTAAGAACCTTCAAAGTGAACAGTGGAGTGTATTTGGGAGACTGTCCGAATCTTCGGGAAGGTCTTATTTGTGAGTGTGGATTATCCAATCGGAATCGGCTGATCTATTTAGCCATCTCCAAAGAAATTAATTCTGATATGAAAGGTCAGCTAGCAATTTTGGAGAGAACGTCTGTTTTGTATCAGAAACTCAAAGAAAAGTATCCTGAAATTATTGGGTCCGAATATGTCGGAGAGGGTATGCCGAGTGGGAGTTTCCAGGACGTGTGTGGTATTAAAGTGAGACATGAGTCTATTACCCAATTGTCCTTCGGATCTTCTTCTTTAGACCTTATCGTCCATAACGATGTGCTCGAACATGTTTTTGAATATCGAAAGGCATTTGATGAACTTTATCGGGTTCTCAAGAAAGAGGGATGTCTCATTTTTACCTGTCCTTTTCTTTTTATGTTGGATCGAGAGCTTCAAAGAGCACGAATTCTGGAAGATGGCTCAATAGAATTTCTCATGGATCCGGAGTATCATGGAGATCCAATCAGGCCTGAGGGTGCGTTGACTTTTTATCATTTTGGATGGGGGTTATTAAAGGACTTAACCCAGTGTGGGTTTACAGATGTGAAATTGGGTGTCTTGTATGATGTGTTCTCTGGATTTGTTTCGAGCAATCATCCGGATTATAACTATGGCAATATGCTTCCCATAATTATTCGTGCTGTGAAGTGACAGAATCGGAGATTGACTCTTTGTGGTAAAGGACTTATGAATATTTTGGATATGCAAGGTTTTTTTAAGCCTGGATTCCAAGAGTCTTGAACGTGGCGAATCTACCTAAGCAACTGGAAAAGTGTGAGATACCAGAGGTGCCCCAAAAAATTATCAAAATCGGATAGCTAGAGGGGCTCTACCAAAAGTGGCATGATGCTGCCCCTCAAAAAAAATGAGCATCCATTGAGCCGACGACCCCGGCGGAACCATGTTCCCGCCTTTAAAGCAAAAGTGGCTCTTTCCGCAATTTAAAGGGAAACAAACGGTAGCCGAACTCACTCAACGTTTTGATCGGGACCCGAACCCAATCACGCAATGGACGACCTTGCTCCTAGAGTGTGGCGCAGGATTTTTTGAGGGGGGCGGGTCGCCTAGACCCCTGTGGACAGGAAAACCCTTTAGGCCACAAGAGGTAAGTTGACGTGGGGAAACGATTTTTTAAAAACTATTGGGCGCAAGACGATGATCGACCGCAGACATCAGCTAACAGTGACCAAATAGGCGAAGGTCCTGGGGAAAATCCGCGGCTGCCTGAATTTCCGGCCCAAGCCTGGCTCTGAGTGTGCTCAGACCCTCATGACTCGGTTTAATCAGTTGCAGATGGACTGGCCATTTGTTCGTGCTCGCCTACTTCGGGACTTATGACGGCAGGACGGGTTCGTTATGGGCGGCAAGCCTACCGCTACCCTGATGCCGTGGATAGGCGTAGAAGCCTTGTATCGAGAATCCAGAACGACGTGGGGCCATTCAACCCATCCGGTGTATCCCTTTATGGTGCGTGATTTGGCACCCGCGCCCATCATGTGTGGGCCATGAATATCATAAAGACCCCCATGGCCAAGGCCTTTGTCTATCTGGTCGCCGTGGTGGGTTGAGATACACGTCGAGTGTTGGCTTGGCGACGGTCCATCACTTTGGGTGTTCTGTTCTGCCTCTAGGCGCTCGAGGACGTGGTGGTTGGTGATGGATGACCAGACATTCTGCATACCGACTCAGGGCAAGCAGTTCATCGGGGGGCATGTACAGGACATCTCAAATTGCGGGGGATTCGTATCCGTATGGATGGTTGAAACGTGGTTTGTGACAACAGTATTGTCGATCGCCTCTTGCGATCAGTGCAGTACGAAGACGTTGACTTGCATGCCTATGACCCCGTTTCAGCCGCAAGAAAGGGATTAGAAAGCTATTTTGGGTTGTCCTGTGACGTCGCCGGGTTCGGGACACACACCGGATCAGGTGCATTTTCACCCTCAGCCGCCACAACCAGCGGCGTAGTTTAGAAGAGCGATCCACTTCGAAGACTTTCAGGTTGTTCAAAGAATCGGGGCCGCCTCTTCTTGGAGTCCGTGGGCTGGAGCTGCGGAATTCAGATCAGGATACGGTCTTAAGAGCTGGGCCTTATCCTTTGCGCTATCCAACTGGGCTGCGAGGGGGGTTATGGCAGAGGGGGTTGCCTATGAAGATGTACAAAACCATACGGGAAAATGGGCAAATTTGAGACATTGGGTTGTGCGCCATACTCTCGAAGCCTACTATAGTAAAGTGATTACCCGATCAGAGGGTTTTGGAGGAACAAAGCAGGCTTTGTTAAAAAAGGCGACGTCGCCATTTGGCATCCTCAACTGCCTCACGAGGACACACCCGCAATCAATCCAAAGAAAACTCGGCGAAGTGAGGTGTTCCATTGCTCGCCAGAGACGTTACAGATCTATTAGCATGATGTTTTTTTAAATATGAAGACCCTCGGATTTCCTCCATCTTAGTTATGTCTTTGGATCCTATCAGGGCTAGAATTATGCTCTCGTAGGGGAGCATTTCAATAGCCGTCGGTCGGAACAACGTGCTGTCGAGGATATGCGGTGCATCGTAGGATAATTTCCTGGCACCTTCATGGCTGTGAATAGACAGAAGGCATTGGGACCGAATTCTTTTCCATCCATTTTCTTGTTCATGACAAGATCTTTCTGGATGCGAGTAGAGGGATGAAATCTCTGAATAGGATCGTCGGCTAATCAATGGGTACGTTCATGGATTTTGTGAATGTGGCAAAACAGTCTGTCCGGCATCATGGAGGGGTATTCATGATGTTTCGGCGTCTCTGGCAGGTCGTGGCCTTTGAGGGAGTATCTGGGCTGAAGAAAAAAATAAGGCAATTGCTGGCTAATCGAAAGGCGTTCTCGTTCAGTCACGAATCAGATGGAACTATGCGATTAGGTACTCCCAACCATTCTGAAAAAAAATCTGGATCCCGGATGGCTGTCCTTTCTCCTGGAGCCCTGTTGCTTGGCCATCCATTTGGAGTGCTTGGGATGGGTGAGCATATTCGCTTGGCGGCATCAGCGTTTTCCGCGGCAGAGGTCCCATTCCGTATTCGGAATATCTATGGAGAATATGGATTGCACCTGGCAGAGGTCCACCAGGATTTTCCCTTCCGGGATAAGATTGTCAAAGATGGTTGCTACAGGGCCAATGTCTTTCACATTAATGCCGATGAAATGATGAATGCACAAAGACATCTTGGTGAGGATATTTTTACCGATCGTTACAATATTGGATATTGGGCCTGGGAGCTGAGTCGTTTCCCTCAGGCGTGGCGTCCGTCGCTTCAATTGGTGAATGAAGTCTGGGCTCCATCACGGTTCATTGAACAGGCGATTGCCGATGCGACCTCTTCACCCGTTATCAGAATGCCACTGGCCGTTGAGTTCCCGGAGCCAAACGGGATGACCAGGAAATCTTTCGGATTGCCCGATGATCGGTTTTTGTTTTTATTCTTTTTTGATTTCACCTCGTATGTCCAACGAAAAAATCCAGAGGGAGCGATTCGTGCGTTTTTGCAGGCATTCCCGGATGTAGATGATGCACGGGTGGGTATTGTGATTAAAATGAATGGGATGGACTTGCGTCCTCAGGAATACCAGGCATTTATGCAATCAATTGATTGTGAGGATCCTCGAGTTATCTTCATGGATGCGGTGTTGACTGACCGGGAAACCAAGTCTCTGGTGAAGTTGTGCGATTGTTTTTTGTCGCTGCATCGCTCAGAAGGTTTTGGTCGGGGGCTTGCTGAAGCCATGTATCTCGGGAAACCGGTAATTGCGACCGGATATTCGGGAAATCTTGATTTTACCAATGCCCACAATTCGTGTCTGGTCGATTATCAACTTATTCCAGTCGGGGAACATGAATATCCGTTCGCAAAGGGGCAGAAATGGGCTGACCCTGACATTGAGCATGCCGTGTGGTTTATGAAGCGAGTTGTCAATGAGCCGCATTATGCCCAAACAATTGGTCAACATGCGGAGGACTTTATTAAAACCCACCATAGCTCACAGGCGGTGGGGACAAAATATCGAGGTCGACTTGCGGCTTTGGGGCTAATGTAAGGAATATGAAGTTTCAATCTCTATCCCTTTCAGACGGTCAATGGGTTGTGATTGGCACAGTTTTCCAATGGGTGCGGTGAAAGGGTCTTGATGATAGGTAACGCAGGGGATACAGTGGAATGAAGCCGGACCTGAGAGAAGTGGAAATGGTCTTTGATTTATTTGTTCCTCCTGTCGGGGGAAACTACCCCGTCCGGAAGTCCCGGAATGTTCGCGATGGCTATGCCAGAGGATGGGGATTGCAATGTGGCCAATTGCGCGAGTCAGTGCGGAAGGATGCCTTATATCAAGAGGCATACAGACTGGCCTCTGGCCGAACCGTGGTATCTGAAGATAATCGGATGAACCTTTTTTTGATTCTGAAATATTTTCTTCCCTACATCCCCTTTGGACACATTGTCGAATTTGGGTCGTATAAAGGAGGGAACGCGCTGTTTATGGCCTATGTGGTCGATCAACTGTACCCTGGCAGAAAAGTCTTTGCCCTGGATACCTTTGCAGGGATGCCCGCAACCGAATCCGCTATTGATGCCCACGGAGCAGGAGATTTTCAAGACGTCGATTTGCAGGAGTTGCGAGAATTTGCTGATCGGGAGGGTGTGAGGAATGTTGAGTTTATCAAAGGATTGTTCCAGGAAACCGGCCCCTCTGCCGTCGACAAGATTGGAAGCATTGTCTTGGCCCATATCGATTGTGATATTTATTCCGCAGTGGCCTTTTCATATGATCTTGTGAAACCCTTTATGGTTCCGGGTGGGTATGTAGTGTTTGATGATGCGACCACCTCAAGCTGTTTAGGAGCGACCGAAGCGGTAGAAGAATTGGTGATTCGTCGCGACCGCATGCATAGTGAGCAAATTTTCCCGCACTTTGTCTTTCGGTCTCCTGGAGGTTGATACCCATCTTTCCCATGATGCGTCAATGTGATTATGAAAGAATGTAGCAAGTCGATTGCTCGGCGATTATCCGAGCCAAACTTCATTAACCGGTTTTTCGTCGGGAAGGGGCTGGATATCGGTGGCCATCCCGATCCCTTGGGGTTATATCAGGAATTGTTCTGTCGGATGGAGGATGTGCGAACATGGGACCTGGCTGATGGGAACGCGCAGTTTCTTGAGGGGGTGTCGGATGAGACATTCGACTTTGTGCATAGCAGTCATTGCCTGGAGCATCTGCATGATCCTGTCGTAGGACTTAGGAATTGGTTTAGGGTGTTGCGGCCAGGCGGCCATCTCGTCATTACCGTCCCGGATGAAGATTTATATGAACAGGGCCAGTTTCCGAGCACATTTAATGCCGATCATAAATGGACGTTTACCATTTTCAAGATGCAGTCATGGAGTAAACAGTCTCTAAATGTCCTGGATTTAGTGCGTGCCCTTGGTTCGGCTGCCGAGCCGGTCAAAATTGAACAGCTTATTTCGACGTATCGGTTTAATCTTCCGAGATACGACCAGACTTTGAGTTCGGTGGGAGAATGCGGGATCGAGATTGTCATTCGCAAGCGTCCCATTGCGGAAGTGGATGCAGGTGGGCGTTGGTGTCGGTCCTCAGACCAACCTGGAGACGAAGTGCGGATTCACCTGAACCAGTACCGGGACGATCTTCGAACGCTTAAACATTTCAACCGGGAAAAACCGCCGTTTCACAATGATCAGCCGCTTTGATATTTGGAGGGTTCGATGATCATCCGCGCCCGGGCGCCTCTTCGGCTTGGCCTGGCGGGCGGCGGGACAGATGTGTCGCCCTATTGTGATTTGTATGGCGGCTGTGTGCTCAATGCCACGATTGATCGATATGCCTATGCGGTCCTGGAGGTGTTGACGGGCAATAAGGTGCAGTTTTGTTCTGCTGATCGCCAGCATTTTAGTGAGTATCAGTTGGGAGAGTCCATTCCTCGCAATGGATGTGTCGATTTACATCGAGCCGTCTATCTGTACATGGTTGAGCAGTTTAATGAAGGACGGCCGTTGGCTGTGAAAGTCACCACTTATTGCGATGCTCCTGTAGGATCCGGGCTGGGATCCTCCTCGACTCTGGTTGTGGCGATGCTTAAGGCCTTTGCGGAATTGCTAAACGTCCCGCTTGACGATTACGCGTTGGCTCATTTGGCGTTTAAGATTGAGCGAGTCGATTGTGGTCTGCAAGGTGGGAGACAGGATCAATACGCTGCGACATTTGGGGGGTTTAACTTCATTGAGTTTTATGCAGACAATCGGGTGATCGTCAATCCCTTGCGTATCAAAAACTGGATCATCTGTGAGCTGGAGGCCTCATTAGTGCTTTTTTTTACTGGTGTGTCGAGATCTTCTGCAAAGATCATCAGTGACCAGCGTACTAATGTTGAGGCTGGCACTGACTTGGCCCTTTCTGCCATGCATGCCATGAAGCGTGAGGCCTGTATGATGAAGGAAAGTCTGCTGAAAGGCGATTTCACTGGATTGGTTGAGTCCATGCGTGAGGGATGGGTCAGCAAGAAGCGTTCAGCCAAGAGTGTGTCCAACGCACATATTGATGAAATCTATGAAGCGGCTGTCAAGGCGGGAGCCTTGGCTGGCAAAGTGTCCGGGGCTGGCGGTGGAGGTTTTATGATGTTTTTTGTCCCACCGGAAAAACGCATGGAGGTAATTTTTGCGTTAAAAAAATTCTCCGGTCAGGTCAGTAACTGTCATTTTACCAAATACGGGATGCAGGGTTGGAAGATAGATTAAATTGAATCGTGTGGAAGGCGTCAGATCGCGGTTGACCTTTTGACATGGTTGTTTGAAAAAACGGAATGTGTTGGTGAGATAAATTGATGACCTACTTGCTCCGACCTACCACGGACAGGGATTGTCAGCTTTTGGGCTGATGTGTATTCAACTGAATTATTCCGTGAGAAGCTGAGTCGCTGATATTTTTACGCCGGGGTTATCCTCCTCTGGCATGTATTTGATTTATGTGTGAAGACAGGAGTGATTCATGTGGTTCAAGTAGGAATCAGAAAGGCCATTGTTCTGGCTGGGGGACGTGGCGAAAGACTTCAGCCTGTCGTTCCCGATCTTCCTAAACCCATGGCGCCTGTTAAAGGCCGGCCATTTTTGGAATATGTTCTCGATGGACTTGTCGATGCTGGGCTGGCCGAAGTCATTATGTCAGTTGGGTATAAGGCGGAGGTCATTGAAGAGCATTTTGGTCAGGCTTACCGCTCACTTCAAATCAGATATTCAAGAGAAAGCTATCCTTTAGGAACAGGAGGAGCGATGGCTTTAGCGCTAAAAGGCGATGAGTCTTCTCCGGCTTTGGTCCTTAATGCCGACACGCTCGTTGACATTGATTATCCGGCCCTGATGGCCTGGTATGCACAGACCCCAACTCAGGTCGCGATAGTTCTTCGGCATGTTCCTGATGTGAGTCGATATGGTGCCGTCGTGCTCCGGGGTGAACGAGTCGTAGAATTTCAAGAAAAGGGTCAGGAAGGCCCCGGCCTAGTAAACGCAGGGATGTACGTTGTTGGATCTGGAATATTTTCCCAATATGGCAGCGGAGAGCACTTTTCCTTTGAGATGGATATCCTCCAGCCGTATTGTCGAGAGCTCCAGCCTCGCGCATTCGTCACCACAGGATATTTTATTGATATCGGCACGCCAAGCGACTATGAACGCGCTCAGAAGGAAGCGATTTTTACTCGGGTCACGTGAACGGCATCGGTTCTGCCATAGTTCCGCAATAATGGAGAGTGGGATGGGATTTGAGAAAGAGTTCGAACAGTTTTGGACGAAGGGATACCTGATTGTTCCTGATCTGTTCGACCAGGAAGAGATGCATATTCTGAAGAATATCATCGTGAATCATGAGGGG
>JAGQKG010000019.1 GCA_020430245.1 Nitrospira sp. | reverse complement strand
CACCGACGCCGCTGTCCATTGAGCCGCCTCAGGATCTTGTGGAGGAGAACTCATTCCCTTTCGCCGAACAGTCCCTGCGGATTTCATCCATACGAACGGCTACTCTTCAGTCTTTTTCCCGGCAGTTGCGGATTACATTGAATACGATGATTCAGGGAGCCTGGGCTCTGTTGCTCCATCGATACAGCGGAGAATCCGATGTCCTGTTCGGGGCTACGGTTTCGGGTCGACCGGCAGAGCTATCGGGAGTGGCCGATATGGTCGGACTGTTTATAAACACGGTGCCGATTCGGGTGGCCATCCATTCCGACATGGCTCTTTCTGCGTGGCTTCGAGGTGTGCAGGAACAGAACAGCCTTCTGCGCCAGTACGAATGGACGCCGCTTTCGAGCATTCAACGATGGAGTGAGATCGCAGGAGGTCGCACACTGTTCGACAGTCTCGTGGTCTTCGAAAGTTACCCGGAAATGGATGCTGGCGATTTGCCGCAGGCCCTGACCGTTGAACCCGGTTTTGTCCACAAGAGTGGGCCCTATACCCTGACGACCGGACGTAATAACTATCCCCTTTCCCTGATGGTCGAGCCTGGCAGGGAGATCACGTTGATCGTTTCTTACGCCTATCGTCGTTTCGCGCATCCTGCAGTGTCCAGGCTCTTGCGTCATCTCGATACCCTCCTGGACAACATGATGATCGCACCCGAGAGACCGCTTCGGGAACTCTCCTTCCTCCCTGATGAAGAGCGCCGGCAATTGACGGCATGGAATCGAGTTGCTTCGTCGTCGCCTGCGTCCGATGTCTGTGTGCATGCGTTGATCGAGGCGAAGGTCCAGGAACGACCCGATGCCCTTGCGGTGGAGACGGAATTCGACCGTCTGAGTTACCGGGAGTTGGATCGTCGTGCCAATCGTCTCGCGCATTATCTTCAAGAGCATGGTGTGGGGCCGGAGACCCGAGTGGCCATATGTCTCGAACGATCGCTGGATCTGGTGATTGCTTTGCTGGGGGTGCTGAAGGCGGGCGGAGCCTACGTTCCGCTGGATCCCGGTTTCCCCGAAGAACGATTAGTCCAGATGGTAACCGAAAGCGGTGCAGTGATCGTGCTCAGCAACAGCAGTCAGGCAAAGAGGCTTTCCGGGTTTAAAGATACCCTCGTGCTGCTTGATCAATTGGTCCGGGATATTGCACAACGGGATGATCATCCGCCATCAACAGGGGTGACGCCGGAGAACCTGGCCTATGTTATTTATACCTCCGGGTCGACCGGCCGGCCTAAAGGCGTTGCGGTGGAACACCGCCAGATTGTGCAGTATGTGCGTACGGTTATGGAACGCTTGGCGCTGCCCCTTGAGGCAGGAATGGCTGCGGTCTCCACGGTGGCAGCAGATCTCGGGAATACTGCGCTATTCGGGGCACTCTGCTCAGGGCGGGCGCTTCATCTGCTTTCGGCAGACCATGGGTTTGATTCCAATGCGATGGCAGACTATATGCACGATCATGCGGTCGATGTCCTGAAGGTCGTGCCCAGTCATTTAAACGGGTTGCTCAGCGCGGAACATCCGGAACGGGTTCTGCCGAAGCACTGCCTGATTTTGGGTGGAGAGGCCGTTCGTCCGGACCTGATCGAACGGGTCAAGACGTTGGTGCCAGCCTGCGCCATCGTCAACCACTATGGTCCGACGGAAACGACAGTCGGGGTACTCACGCATCTGGCAGAAGGGGTGAGTCCTGGAGAAACGGGAGTGCCCATTGGCCGGCCGTTGTCATCCACGCAAGTCTATGTGCTGGATCCTGATGGACAGCAGGTTCCAATCGGCATGGCCGGTGAGTTGTATATTGGTGGGGGGCAAGTCGCTCGTGGCTATCTCGGACGTCCCGAGATCACCGCCGAGCGATTTCTTCCCGATGCTTTCGGTGGAGAGGCGGGTACACGCCTCTATCGCACAGGCGACCGGGTGCGTGTCCGCACCGACGGGGCGATCGAATTCCTCGGACGTGTCGATAACCAGGTCAAGGTCCGTGGTTTCCGCATCGAGCTGGGGGAAATCGACGCCCATCTTCGTCTCGAACCTTCCATTGCAGAGGCTGTGACGGTGGTTCGCGAAGGACCGGACGGCGCACAGCAACTGGTAACCTACCTCGTAGGAAATTCGACTATCGATACATCCGCCATACGAAGTCGGTTGGCGCTCCGGCTTCCCGACTATATGGTGCCGCAAATGGTCGTCGTGCTTGACGCGATCCCGTTAACCGCCAACGGCAAAGTGGACCGGACGGCGCTTCAGGATTTGCATCAGCACCTATCCGTTGACGATGCAGCGTATGTGGCCCCGCGCAATCCCATAGAAGAGATTCTGGCAGCCGTCTGGACGGATGTGCTCCGTGTCGAACGAGTTGGCGTGCATGACAATTTTTTTGGTTTGGGGGGGGACTCGATTCGAACGTTGCAAGTGATCGCACGTGCCAATCAACTGGGTGTAAAGCTCACTCCTAAACAATTGTTCGAGCATCAGACCGTCGCGACGGCCGCTGCCGTGGCGCGTTGGAAGGACATGGAGCGTTCACACGCTCATTCAGAGCCAGAGCCATCGTCCCTCGACGGCCCCTCCACCCATACACAGACCGCGAATGAGAGCCTCCAACCTATTCCGACACACACGACCACTGAATCGTTGCGTCCGGTTTTTCCCATGACGGAAGTCGAACCGGACCGATTGCTGGAATTACGAGACGATTGGGAGGACATCGAAGATTGTTATCCCTTGGCCCCGATGCAGGAAGGAATGCTGTTTCACACGTTGATGAATCCTGGCTCCGGCATGTATCTGATGCAACAGCACTATGTCTGGGAAGGTCAAATGAATCGTGACGCCTTCGGTCGGGCCTGGCAGCGCGTGATCGACCGACACCCTATATTACGCACATCATTCATGTGGAAGGATCTCAATCGGCCGTTGCAACTCGTGCACCGCCGTGTGAATGCGGGTGAGGTCATTGAGGACGTGGATTTGTCGCACCTGAGCGAGGAGCAGCAGCGGTTGCAAGTGACTAGGTCGCTGGAGCAGGAATTAACCATGGGCCTGGAGTTCACCCGGGCTCCCCTTATGCGGATCCGGCTCATACGCCAGAGCGCCGATCGATGGACTATTGTGCGCAGCTTCCATCATATACTTACCGACGACTGGTGTTTTTCCCTTCTGATGATGGATTTCATGGCGCATTATGAAGCGTTCGTGGAAGGCCGGGATCTCATACTGCCCTCTTCCCCTCCCTATCGTGAATATATTGCGTGGCTTCAGCGACAGGATATTAAAGCCGCCCGCCGGTTTTGGGAATCGGAATTGGCCGGATTCACCTCCCCGACCCCGCTCGGTATCGAATGCGTGGAACCCAACATTCCTGTAACGGATTCGTCGGTGGGGGATGTATATATGGAATTGTCGCCGGAGGTCTCCCGGCGGCTGCAGGAACTGGCGCAGCAGTATCAATTGACTCCCAACACCTTTGTTCAAGGCGCATGGACCATTCTGCTCGCCAGATATAGCGGGGAAGAAGACGTGCTGTTCGGAGTGACGGTCGCCGGTCGCCCCACCGATCTCCCCGGTGTTGAAGGGATCATGGGCTTATTCATCAATACCCTGCCGCTTCGTGTGACGGTCCTTCCCCAGCTCGCCTTGATGCCCTGGCTCAAAGACTTACTGGCCGCTAATTACCGGATCCGTCAGTACGAGTATGCTCCGTTGGTTGAAATTCAACAGTGGAGCGAAGTGCCTCCAGGGCAAGCGTTATTCCAGAGTTTATTGGTATTTGAAAACGCACCGAAGGATTCACGGTTGGGTGAGAATCGCCATGACCGTGTTATTTCGTACGAGCACGACCGAGTCCATACGAACTATCCCATCACGGTGGTCGGCTATCCGGGTGAGACGATGGGTGTCCGTTTGTCCTATGACCGGCGAATTCTGGAACATGATGCGGTCGAGCGTATGCTAGGGCATCTCAAAATACTGTTGGAGGCGATGGCGGTTTCTCCCGATGCCAAAATCCATGAACTTCCGATGATTGGCAACGGGGAACGACACCGCATCCTGATGGATTGGAACGATACCGATCGGGTCGAAAAAATTGATGAATCGTTCCCGTTATTGTTCGAAGCCCAGGTGTTGCGGACACCTGAGGCGATTGCCGTACAAAGCGGAACCCACCGTCTCAGCTATAAAGACCTCAATCGTGCCGGGAACCGAGTCGCCCATGCCTTGCGCGCGTTGGGTACGGAACCTGACACGCTCGTGGCAGTGCTTGATGAACGTGGGATGGCGTTTATGTCGATGATCGTCGGCATCCTGAAAGCGGGCGGTGCCTATGTTCCCTTGGATTTGCATCACCCTGTTGAGCGCCTTGCCCATGTGTTCGCCGCCAGTCGCGTAGGAGTCGTCGTGAGCCGTGAGGAACATGCCGGACTGCTGGATCAGGTGTTTGGGATTCTCCCCGAGGAGCGGAAGCCGAAAGTTCTTTTCGTGGAACGGATGGCTATGGAGAACTGGCCCGACGAGAATCCCCGTCCGATCGACGCACGGAGCCATCTTGCCTATGTCATCTATACGTCGGGCTCAACCGGTTTCCCCAAGGGGGCCATGGTCGATTGCCAGGGGATGGTGAATCACCTTACGAGCAAAATTCCGACGTTACGCCTCGGCCCTGCCGATATCGTCGCCCAGACGGCATCACAATGTTTCGATATTTCCGTATGGCAATTTCTCTCTCCGATTTTGTGCGGCGCCTGCGTTCACATCATAGCCGACGATGTGGTTCGGGATCCTCAGCGGCTTTTGCAAGAAGTTGCTGACCGAAAGGTCACGGTGCTGGAGGTCGTACCGTCTCTCTTGTCCAGCATGTTGGAATGTCCCCACTTGACGCTAAGAAACCTACGGTGGCTCCTTCCGACGGGAGAGGCTCTGTCTCCTGATCTGTGTCGACGATGGTTGTCCCGGTATCCGCATGTCCCGCTGGTGAATGCCTATGGACCGGCTGAATGTTCTGACGATGTGGCTGTTGCGCGCATTGAGCACCTGCCGAGCGAACAGATGACTCGCATGCCGATTGGGAAACCGATTGATCGGGTGCGCCTGTATATCGTCGATCGCCATCTCGAACCGGTGCCGGCAGGTGTCGTCGGTGAGCTCTGTGTAGGCGGCGCGGCCGTGGGGCGCGGATATGTGCACGATCCTGCCCGAACTGCCGAAGTATTCCTGCCGGACCCTTTTGGTCCCGAGAGTGGTGGTCGCCTGTACCGGACAGGAGATCTTGCACGACATCGATTGGACGGGATGATTGAATTCATGGGGCGCCGCGATTATCAGGTCAAGATCCGAGGATTCCGTATTGAATTGGGTGAGATCGAGGCGCGGTTGTCCCAACATCCGGACGTTGCTCGTAGCGTCGTTGTGGTTAGGGATGATCATCCAGGACGGAAACAACTGGTTGCCTATGTCGTAACGACTCGGCCGGTGACCGGCGAAGCGATTCGCATGTTTGTCAGGCAGGCATTGCCGGACTATATGGTCCCGGTGGCTGTGGTGTTTCTCGCCTCGCTGCCCTTGACTCCTAACGGAAAAATCAACCGGAAGGCCTTGCCTGCACCGGAAAGCGAACGATCCCAGGATCCATGGGAGGCGCCGACCACGCCGACTCAGGATCTCATCGCGGGAATTTGGTCGGAGGTTCTCGGAACGGACCGGGTCGGACGGCACGATAACTTCTTCGATCTCGGCGGACATTCCCTATTAGCCACGCAAGTCATGTCGCGTGTGCGGGAGGCGTTTCAGCTCGAACTTCCGTTACGGAGTCTCTTTGATTTTCCCACGGTCGAAGAATTTGCCGCCGCCATCGACCGGGCTGTGGCTCAGGATACAGGCGGGTTGGCTCCTCCGATCGTGCCTGTGGTGGGGGGAGGACGTCTCCCGCTTTCGTTTGCGCAACAGAGACTGTGGTTCCTTGCACAAATGAATCCGGAGAGCGGAGCCTATAATCTTCCCTTTGCGTTGCGTTTGGAAGGATCATTGAATCGCGCTGCATTAGAAGAGAGTTTTGTGGAACTAGTTCGTCGTCATGAAACATTACGAACGACATTCCCATCGATCGATGGTGAGGCGCGACAGGTCATTGTACCATCCGAACGGTTCGCCCTTGAGATCGAAGATCTGACCGGGTGTTCCGAAGAGGAGCGCACGGCTACCATCATGCGACGGGTGGAAGGAGAAGCCCAGCGGCCGTTCGGGTTGGAATGTGATTTGCCGATCCGCGCCAGATTGTTGCAGGTGAAGTCTGATGAGCACATTTTGCTGGTGACGGTTCATCACATAGCCGCGGATGCCTGGTCGCTGTCGCTCGTTACGCATGAAGTGGCCACTGTGTATACGGCCCGGGTCGATGCGTTGGTCCCGCCATCCGAGGTCTCCGTGGTATCGCTGAAAGAACGTCTTCCTGACTTGCCAATTCAGTACAGTGATTTTTCATCATGGCAACGGGAATGGCTGCAGGGTGCGCGTTTGGAAAAAGAAGTTGGTTATTGGAAGAAACGTTTGGGATCCAATCCGCCACAACTGGCGTTGAAGACCGATTATCCTCGTCCGGAGCATCAGACATTCCGCGGCGGTCGTGTCACCTTTCTCATTCCAAAAGAAATAGCGGAGTCGTTAAAAGCGCTGAGCCGTCGGCAGGGCGCGACGGTCTTTATGACGCTTTTGGCGGCCTTTAAGGTGTTGCTTGCCCGTTCTACCGGACAGACCGACATACTCGTCGGCACGGACGTGGCTAATCGAAATCGCCATGAGACGGAACATCTGATCGGTTTCTTCGTCAATCTTCTTCCTCTGCGTACCGACGTGAGTGGTAATCCCTCGTTTATCGACTTGTTAGGACGTGTGCGGGAAGTGGCGCTAGGAGCCTATGCACACCAGGATGTGCCATTTGAAAAGATCGTCGAGGCCCTCAAATTATCCCGCGATCTGAGTCGAAACCCCTTGGTTCAAGTCTTGTTCGTCCTGCAGAATGTCCCCTCTCCTTCGTTGCAACTACCCGATTTGAGTGTGGAAGCGTTGGAATGGGAGCACGACGTCTCACGGTTTGATCTTGGGTTGTTTATGGAGGAGACCGATGAGGGGTTGGCCGGCCTCTGGAAATTCAGTCGGGATCTCTTTGAGCCTGACACTATCGTCGCCTTAGCGGATTGTTTTGTGACTCTCCTCCGGCAAATCGTGATGTCGCCGGATTGTGGAATAGACCGCCTGGATATACTGAGCGCTGAGGATAAAGAGGCGCGTACCATGGAAGCCAAGCAACGAGAAGAGGGAAAGCTGCAACGATTCAAGAGTATCAAGCCGAAAGCCGTCGCATTGTCGAAACGGACACTGGTGGAGAGCCGGCCCCTCTTGCCCGATCATTCGCTTCCCCTGTTGTTCTCACCTGCAGTGGAGGATATCGATCTAGTCGGTTGGGCCCAGTCAAATCAGACGATGCTTCAGCGTGAATTATTGAACCATGGGGCTCTGATCTTCCGGGGTTTTTCGACACGGACGGTCGCCGACTTCGAGTCGGTCGCGCAGGCTGTCTGCCCTGAATTATTCGGTGAATACGGCGATTTGCCACGGGAGAAAAGTGGGCGACACGTATATGGATCTACTCCATACCCTCCCGATAAGGCGATTCTCTTTCACAATGAAAGTTCGCACATGCATCGCTGGCCGCAAAAACAATTCTTTTTTTGTCTGCAGGCGGCCCCTGAAGGAGGCGAGACTCCGATTGTTGACGGCCGAATCATCTATCAGGGCCTTCGCCCTGAACTCCGCGAACGGCTCCAGTCGAAACAGCTCATGTATGTGCGAAATTTCACTCCCGGGGTTGATGTCAGTTGGCAGGATTTTTTTCGAACTCCCGACCGATCTGTGGTCGAGGAAATGTGTGCCCATAACGGAATGGAATGCCTGTGGATGGAGAGCGACTCGTTGCGCACCAGACAGGTCTGCCCGGCGGTTGTGCAACATCCTAAGACAGGCGAGTGGGTGTTCTTCAATCAGATTCAACTTCATCACGTGTCTTGTCTGGAGCCGGCGGTGAGAGAGTCGCTGTTATCAATGCTTGGAATGGAATCGATTCCACGCAATGTCTACTACGGTGACGGCGCGCCAATCGACGATGCGACGGTCTCGGAAATCGGGGAGCTGTATGAACGGACGGCGGTGAGGTTTCGCTGGCAGGAGGGAGATCTTCTCATGCTGGACAATATGCTTGTGGCGCATGCGCGTGATCCGTTTACCGGACCCCGCAAGATCGTGGTCGCGATGGGAGACATGATCAGCCAGGCCGCTTTTCAATCCGTGACCGTATAGGAAGAGGTATGCAACAAGAGATCGAAGTACAGGGGCTTCGGCTGTCTCCCCAACAAAGGCGGCTATGGGGGGTTCAACAAGATGGCGAGGTGTTCCATACCCAGGCCGTCATCCGCATGGACGGTGCATTCGAGGGGGAACGCGTACAGCAGGCACTCCGGCACGTTGTGGCGCGTCATCAAAGTCTCCGGACGACGTTTTATCGCGAGCCGGGCGTCAAGGTACCCTTTCAAGTTATTTCGGATCAGGACAATATTCTGTGGCAATCCTTCGATCTTCGGAGTCTTGAGCCCGGCCGGCGTCAAGAGGTCGTCGAGACTGAGCTGACGACCCAGCGCGCGGCGGGGATCGAATGGGAACGGGGCCCCTTGGTGCGTGCCGCCTGGTGTGTGATGTCGCCTGGACGATCACTGCTGCTTCTTGATATTCCGTCACTCTGTGCCGATCGTTGGTCGATCCGGAATCTCGTGAGTGAGATGGGACGATGGTATGGCGTTCGTGGAGAAGATGATTCCACCGATGAACCTGTCCAGTATGCGCAATTCTCAGAATGGCAGAATGAGTTGCTGACAGAAGATGAGGCGGAAGCCGGATGTGAGTGGTGGATAAAGCAAAATCTGTCGGCCTATCCCGCGCACATCCTGCCTTTCGAACGACCATCCGATCCCTCCTACGCTTTCTCCTTGCCGCGCTCGGTCCGACGAGATGTGCCTCAGGATGTGGCGGCGGGCTTGGAACAGGTTGCGCGCGAGCAACAGACGTCGTTAGAAGCCATTCTCTATGCCTGCTGGCAAATGTTGCTCGCCAGGGTGACGCGGCGGCAGGATCTCATTTGTTGGTGGCGGTGTGATGGTCGTAAATACGACGAACTACAGGACGGCATCGGACTGTTTGAGAAATGGGTGCCCGTGTACGGACGGCTTGATGGATATATGTCCGTTCATGACGTGATCGTGCGAGCCAGCCAGGCACATGTGCAAGCCATCGAGTGCCAGGAGTATTTTCTGGGTGAAACGGACACCAGTCAACGTAATGCGCTGACGGATCCGATCGGATTTGAATTTGAGCGCTTGGAGATGACCTGCCAGATCAAAGAGGGAACCCTGACACTCGAACGAACACTCCTCTGTACTGAACCGTTTAAATTACGATTGGCCTGTTCACAACAGGGTCGCTCAGTGTGTTTGGCCTGGCACTATGTGGCGGAGCGGCTTTCCGGTGAATGGCTGGATCATCTGGCTGATCAATACCTGACAGTGCTGGCCAGCATCATAGAACATGTCGACGATTCGATCGAGAGCCTGAGTCTAGTCGGTGCCTCCGAGCGGCAACGGTTACTCCATGCATTGAATGATACAAAATGTCATTACGATGAATCGACGTCCATGCACGCATTGTTTGAAGGGCGGGCGAATCAACATTCTGCGGTCCTGGCTCTCGTTGCCGGTGATCGTGCCCTGACCTATGGAGAATTGAATGCCAAGGCCAATCAGGTGGCGCATGGTCTTATTCGCCGAGGAGTAGAGCGAGGGGATTGTGTCGGCATGTGCATGGAGCGTTCCGCCGAGATGATCATTGGTTTATTGGGGGTGCTCAAAGCCGGAGCCGCATATGTTCCGATCGATCCGGCTCATGCGGCGGTACGCCTGGGACCGCAGATGGCTCAGAGTGGTGCGACGATACTCCTAGTGGGGAATGAGTTGAGTGACATCTGGCCTGGATTCGATGGAACGGTGTTAGCCCTTGGGTCGCTGGCATCGAATTTTTCTGTCGAGCCCGATACCGATCCGGGCCGACAGATTTCTCCTGATGATCTTGCCTATGTGATTTACACCTCGGGGTCCACCGGGGTGCCAAAAGGTGTCGCGATTTCGCACAAGAGCGCGGTGAATTATACTCTGGCGCTTTGTCGGCAGTTGGACCTGAAGACCCCATTGAGGTTTGCGACCGTTTCAACGCTGAGCGCCGATCTCGGAAATACGGCGATCTTCACCAGCTTGGTTTCCGGAGGATGCCTCCATGTCATTTCCTATGAGATTGCGACAGACGGGCGACTGTTTGGGGCGTACCTGGGATGTCATGCCGTCGACCTTCTGAAGATTGTGCCCTCTCATTTTAATGCGTTGTTGGCAACTGCCACTGGCGGCCCCGTCTTTCCCTTGCGTTACTTGATTCTCGGGGGCGAACCTCTGTCGCGTGAATTGGCAGAAAGGGTGGCGCAGTTGGGAAATTGTATCGTCCTGAATCATTACGGACCCACCGAGACGACAATCGGTGCCCTCACGTATCGATTTCCTGAAGGATCGGATGCGAATCTGTCACAGAGCGTGCCCATTGGCCGGCCTCTCGACAATCTCGAAGCCTACATCCTCGACGGAAGGTTGGAGCCAGTCCCGGTCGGCGCGACTGGAGAACTGTATCTCGGCGGAGCAGGGCTGGCTCGTGGATATCTTGGTCAGCCGGACCGAACCGCCGAACGATTCATGCCGCATCCCTATTCGTCAGGGCCCGGCGCACGCCTATACAGGACCGGTGACATGGCTCGCTATTTACCGAGCGGCGCCATCGAATTCCTGGGTCGAGTCGATCATCAAGTGAAGATACGAGGTTTTCGGATCGAACTGGGAGAAATCGAAACGATCCTGGTTCAGCATCCCGAAGTTCAGGATGCCGTGGTGACGGTACGCGAATCGGAGCAGGGTGAACCCTATCTGGCCGCCTATCTTGTAGCGCGAGAGACGCTTTTGGACGGACAAATGATTCAGGAATTTCTTCGGACGCGTCTTCCAGACTATATGATTCCGACAAGGGTGACCGTTTTGCCGGCGATGCCGCTGACGGCGAACGGAAAAGTCGATCGGAAGGCCCTGCCCGAACCGAACCCAGATGGAATGGGAAGAGGCAAGTTCGTGGCTCCTCGGACAGCCACCGAAGAAATTCTTGCGGGGCTCTGGAGCGAGGTGTTGAAGTGTGATTCCCTGGGAATTCACGATAATTTTTTCGATCTTGGCGGGCATTCCCTCCTTGCGACGCAAGTGATGTCCCGGCTGCGCCAAGCGTTCCGTATTGATGTGCCGTTGCGGGCGCTGTTTGAGGCGCCGAGCATTGCGCGGTTGGCGGAAGTGGTGGATGGGGCTCGAAGGCTCGGTATCAAAGATCGACGCCAGTCCATCGTTCCGGTCTCGCGTAACCTCCCCATTCCGCTCTCCTTCGGGCAGCAGCGATTGTGGGTGCTTGCGCAGTTGGACCCCGACAGCGCGGCGTACAATATTCCGATCGCGTTGCGGATCAAGGGATCGCTCGATATCCCAGCGTTAGAACGCAGTTTTAATGAGATGGTGCGACGCCACGAGGTGTTACGGACGACGTTTTCGACCTTGAACGGCTCGCCTGTTCAAATAATTGTTCCCTCGCTCACGGTAGTGTGTCCTCTCATTGATCTTCAGCATATCCCCGAAAGGGATCGTGAAGGGGCTGCTATTCGATTGGCCGGGTCCGAGGCGCAACGGCCCTTCGATCTTCGTTATGGACCCCTGTTGAGGGTGAGCCTCCTTCGATTGCATCCGGATGAACATGTCTTACTCTTTACGCTCCATCACATCGTTTCCGATGCATGGTCCGCGCATATTTTGATTCGTGAAGTAACGGTGCTCTATGGCGCCTTTGTGGAAGGATGCCCTTCTCCGCTCTCCGATCTTCCCATTCAGTATGCCGATTTTTCTCAGTGGCAGCAGGGGTGGTTATCCGGTTCGGTTCTGGAATCGGAATTGAGTTACTGGAAGACTGCCTTGAGTGGGGAATTGCCGACGTTGTCACTTCCCACGGATCGTCCTCGTCCCCTTGTTCAATCTTCGCAGGGAGCGATCGAAACCTTGGTCCTTCCCGTGGATGTAGCGAGGGCGGCCAAGGATCTCAGCCGACGGATGAGTGCCACCATGTATATGACATTGTTGACGGCATGGTATCTCCTCCTGTTCCGTTATTCGGGTCAGGAGGATCTGATTATCGGAACTCCCATCGCCAATCGCACCAGCAGAGAGGTGGAAGGACTGATCGGGTTCTTCGTGAATACACTCGCCATACGGGTTCAGTTACGAGGATGCTCCACCGTGACCGATATGGTCGAACAGGTCCGGGAAGCGTGTTTGGGTGCCTATTCCCATCAAGACGTCCCCTTCGAGAAATTGGTGGAGGTGTTGCACCCGAGACGGGATATCGGCCGAGCGCCGATTTTTCAGGTCATGTTCGATCTTCAGAATGCGCCGTCATCGGAACTGGACGTAAAAGGGCTTGAATTTACATCGCTTGAAATAGAGAGCCAGACTGCCAAATTCGATTTGTCGATGACGGTTCAGGAGTTGGATCAGCAATTCGCAGTATCGATCGAATACAGCTGTGATCTCTTTGATGCATCGACCATTCGGCGAATGCTTGAGCACTATGAACAGCTCCTTTCCGGGATGGCGGCGAATCCCGAAAACCAGGTGATAGATGTGCCATTGCTGTCTCCGGAAGCCCGACAGCAAGTCCTCGCGCTCAATCGAGGGAAAGAGCCGACCCCAATCGTCCGCTGTATGCATGAAGAATTTGAGCGCCAAGTCGAACGCACTCCAGATGCCTCGGCAGTGATGTGGGATGAAGATGGGCTTTCCTATAGAGAGCTCAATGCCAGATCCAACCGCCTGGCTCGAATTCTGCGTAGGCGAGGGGTCGGGCCAGAGAAGCGAGTCGGAATCTGCATGGAACGTTCTCTGGATATGGCTGTGACGGTACTTGCAATAATGAAGGCCGGGGGCGCATACGTGCCAATTGATCCGCGGTATCCAGCTCAGCGCCGGGCTGTATTAGCCCTTGATGCCGGAATCCATGTGCTCGTGACTCATCAGGCCTGCTGGGCCGAAGGACATGAATATCCAGCCAAACTGTTGTGTCTCGACGTGGCACAGGCTGAGATCGACGCCTGCAGTGCAGACAATCTTGTGTCGCTCACGACACCGATGAACGCGGCATACGTCATTTATACATCGGGATCGACCGGTAAACCCAAAGGGGTTGTCATTTCCCATCAGGCATTGTGGCTTCATGCGGAAGCGGCGGCGCGGCGGTTTGACATTCAATCGTCGGATCGCGTGCTTCAATTTGCGGCGCTGAGTTTCGATGTGGCGGCAGAAGAGCTCTTTGCAACATGGTGGTCCGGCGCAACGGTTATCCTCCAGACCTGTCGGTTGTTCGATTCTATTCAGGCCTTCCTGGACTTTCTCTCCCGGCAATGCATCAGTGTCGTGGGATTGCCTGCCTCGTATTGGCAACAGTGGGTGATTCAATTGGATGGGGCATGCCCTGCCATTCCTCCCGATTTGCGGGCGCTCATTGTTGGCAATGAAGCGGTTTCGCCGGGGCATCTGGCCCTATGGGGACAACAGGTAGGGGCACGCGTGCGTTGGCTGAATGCTTATGGACCGACCGAAGCGACGGTTACCGCCACGGTGTATGAACCTGATCTTGGACAATTGACGGTAGAGGCACCTACCGTGCCGATCGGACGTCCGTTGCCCAACCGGTCGGCGTATATTTTGGATTCCGCCTTGCAACCGGTTCCCATCGGTATTTCCGGAGAGCTGTATCTTGGAGGCGAGACTCTCGCGCGCGGGTATTTCCATCAGCCGGCTCTGACGGCTGAAAAGTTTTTGCCGGACGATTTCAGTGGCATACCCGGCTCGCGTCTCTATAAAACCGGAGACCGTGCACGCGTCAAGGAGGACGGGACGATCGAATTCCTGGGCCGTATTGATGACCAGGTCAAATTACGCGGGTTTCGCATTGAGTTGGGTGAAATTGAGGCCACCCTTTGCCGACATCCCGATGTTCAAGAGGCGGCGGTTGTGGCCAGAGAAGACGACAAGGCAGTCACGCGGTTGGTGGCGTATGTCGTCTTTCTCGGTGCGGTGAACTCTGAGCCGGGATGGTTGCGTCGATGGCTTGGAGAGTCGCTTCCAGAGTATATGGTCCCTTCATTGATCGTCCCTTTGTCTCGTCTTCCTCGCACCGCTGGAGGAAAAGTCGATCGAACCGCGCTTCCGGATCCTGAGTGGTCGAGCGAAAGCCGTCAGGTATATGTGAAGCCGTCCACCCCGATGGAGATCCGATTGGCTGCCATCTGGACCGAACTCCTCGGGGTCCAGACGGTCGGCAGCCATGACAACTTTTTTGATTTGGGGGGACATTCCCTTCTTGCAGTCCAGTTAATTTCACGCCTCCAAAGATTCATCGATCATCCTCTCTCTCTCATGGATCTATTCCGCGCTCCGACGGTGGCGGGCTTGGCCGGATTGATTGATAAGGAGAAGGCGACGGCTTCATCGGGGATTGTGGGATTGCGGGCCGGCAGTGCCCATTCTCCCCTCTATTGCTTTGACCCCACCGGTACTCATGTGCAGGCCTATCGGCCGCTTGCCTTGTCTTTGTCCTCCAAGCAGGCAGTCTATGGATTGTCATTGAATCATATTTTTGCCATGAAGTGGCAGGAGGTGTCCTTTGCCGTAATTGCGGAACAGCAGGCGCGCTTGATTGTGCATCAACAGCCGACGGGACCCTATCGCCTTCTGGGATGGTCCAATGGCGGAGTGTTGGCTTTCGCAACCGCGCAAGTGCTGGAACGGCAAGGGATGTTCGTGGACTTTTTGGGAGTCCTGGATACTCAGCCTGATCTTGCCGTGTACAACCTGGAGGATGCGACGCCGATCGACGAACTGATGGCCTATATCCGGAGGGATCGGGAAGAGGCGTTCAGCCTGATTCCGGAAAGTGAGCGGGACGCCCTCCAACAAAATCTCACGGATCTATCGGAAGATGCACGACTTGAATATGCCATTCGATGGGCGCAGGAACGGGATTTTCTTTCGATGGAGGAGGCGGAAGCATCTATCGGCGTCCTTAAGCTCGGCTATGCCTTGGCGAAGGAGGCCGCACTTTTCTTGAACGTCTCCCAATCCGAACCGATTGATGCGCCGATTTATTCATGGTGGAGCAGTGCGACTCTGGCTCGTGTGGGGTCTGCTCCCATTGACTGGCGAAAGTACACCAAGGGTCTGGTTGAACAGTATACGGTGATTGGAGAACATAGTGATGTCATTCAGAGTATTCAGGTGCATCAGACACTTGACGAGATCCTGAACCGGCTCAACCACCAGGCATAGTACTTCTCGATGAAATCAAAGTCATAGCGATACATCCTCGCCATCTCCAACGCCTCATAGCGGGAAAGTTTATAGGATCTCACGCTTTGACAGCCGAAATAAAAATGAATGTTCGGTGTTAGGGTTTTGTCATGGTTAAAAAGAAATCCTAGGAACGATGATCATCCAAGTCTTTACTTTGACGCACAACGTTATGATTTAGTCGAGGGTGCGTTCGCCACCGGCAAATTTCTTGATTTCTACCGGTGGCAGATTATCTGTTACAGGTGACCCTGTCTTGGAAATCGCATGCAGGTGAGGTCGTCTAACCATTCCATTGGCGGAAGCGGGCATTCAAATCATCGGCTTGGATATCTCCGAAGAAATGCAGTCACGCAAATCAACCACATCCACTGGTTTTTCGCACCGAAGGCAGCAAAGAGGAAGCGGGACTCTCGTTTACAATGCAGCAATTCTTTTCTCAGGAGATTGATGCTCTGCTCTGATACAATCGGTTTCTCATTGAGCATAAACATGGCAACTACGATGAAAACGAGTTTTTCAGTAACAGTACCAAACAATTGATAGACTGCCCCTCCAAATGAAACTTCGTTGCGAGAAATTGATTATCACACTCCGCAAACGGCTTGAGGTTGATGGTATCAACAAGGCAAAATTCACTATGGGATGAGGTATCGCATCTATGAGAACCTTGAAATCGTTTTTACCGGCTGCATGATGATTCAAAAATTTTATGATGAACTTTCTCCTTTTTATCATCTGATTTGTCCGGATTGGGACGCAAGCATTGAGAGCCAAACTATAATTATGAATCGCATCATCAAGTCAGAATGGGGTGAAAACGTTTCCTCAATTGTTGATGTCTCATGTGGAATTGGCACTCAAGCCATAGGATTGGCGAAACATGGGTATGAAGTTGAAGCCTCCGATCTGTCTCCACAATCAATAGGACGGGCCAGAAAAGAAGCGAAAACGCAAGGAGTGGACCTCAAATTTTCCGTTTCGGATATGCGAAAGGCTTATGGCCATCTCTCAAAACAATTTGATGTGCTCATCTCGTGCGATAATTCGGTTCCCCATCCACTTTCAGATGGTGAAATTCTCAAGGCCTTCAAGGAATTTTATCGCTGCCTTAAACCTGGCGGGGGATGTTTGGTAACGCTAAGAGATTGTGCAAAAGAACCCCGAGATGGCATCCAATTCAAATCCTATGGAGTACGCGTGGATCACGGAGTCAGATATGTCATCTTTCAAACGTGGGAATTTTATAATGATATCTATGATATGCCCATGTACGTTATTTATGACGATGGTGTAGATCATCCTGTGACCAAACGCTTTCGCTCTCAATATTATGCCGTGAGCCTACCAACAATTCTCGGGCTGATGCAGAAAGCTGGGTTCCAGGACGTCAAAGACATTGAATGCGATTTTTATCAACCCGTGATAGTGGGGACACGAAAAATATAATCAGTCAATGCCTAAAAACCTGATGCGCACCCTATAACGTTAGGTGTTTTCTGCCTTCGGCCTTATGTTATGCCACTCGAAATCAAAGAAATGACGATAGCTGACTATGATGAAGCCATAGCTCTTTGGGAGCAAACAGAGGGCATGTGTCTACGAGAAGCGGATTCTAAGAACGGAATCGAAGCGTATCTCAAGAGAAACCCGAACCTAAGTTTTGTGGCCAGATACAATGGCAACTCATCGGAACGGTGTTATGTGGACATGATGGAAGACGAGGCTATCTGCACCACCTTGCCGTAGTACAAGAATATAGAGGGCAAGGAGTTGGTCAGAAATTGACCGAACGTGTGATTGCCGCCCTGCAGCAGAATGGCATTCAGAAATGTCACCTGTTTGTGTTGAATGAGAACACAATGGCAATCCGATACTGGCAAAACCGAGGTTGGCATAATCGTCAGGATATTTATATGATGTCGTTCCTAGCCTCTGATGAAACAAATGTCTGACCACGGGTTTCGCCAGATCGACGTCTCCCAGCCAGTGAGTCAGATCGTTGAATCCATACATCGTATTCTGATTTAGATGACCTTTACCGTGGCGGTAGGAAAAGTCGACGAGGAAATCACGCTTCAAGACTTGGCTCACATCGATGCCGACGAACTGTTCACACTCGTTGATCGTAATCGGGCCTATCTTCGTCAATGGCTCCCATGGCTCGACCTCACCCAGACAGCCGATGATTCACGAGCGTTATTCCGCCGTCAGCAAACGAAAGCGGATGAAGGCCTTTCGATGTTATATGGAATAGAGTATCGAGACGAACTATGCGGTATCGCAGGGTTCAGGGGGATCGACGCCGTAAATCGGAACTGTGAGATCGCATACTGGGTTAGCGAGGACCGGCAGGGACGTGGAATCGTGACCCGGTGCGTTCAAGCGTTGATTACATATGCCTTTACAACACGAGAACTGATTCGAGTGACGATTCCTGTGGCCGTGGACAACCACAAGAGCCGGGCGATTCCGGAAAGACTGGGATTTGCGCGCGAGGGAATTCTGAGAGAGGCCGTGTGGTTATACGATCACGCTGTCGACGTAGTTCTGTACGCGTTACTTCGAAAAGATTGACAAGGTGACGCATAGCAACACGCTCAACCTGAGCTCGACTGACGGGATACCTTAAAGGTTGGGCGGATCATTGGGAATTCGCATGCGACAGATGGTATCCCCACCATCGTTGTGAGACCTGCATCGGCAGCAGATGCTACACCGATTATCGAATTGCATTTTGCCGCCGTGCATCAGTCGGCCTCTGCCTTCTATCCTGCTGAGGTCAGCAGTAGCAGGGCGAAGTCACTAAACGAGATGCAATATCAGCAGGTTCGGGAAGCTATCTCGAAAGCTGATGAGCTTCTGGTCGTTGCAGAGGAGGCCTCTCAGATAGTGGGATTTGGGTCCTCATTCCACGTCTGCAAGAACTTTGCGCTGTATACGTTCATCCCAAGGCAGGTCGTTGCGGTGTTGGCTCCAAAATTCTTGAGTATCTTGAAGGCATGGCGATGGATCGGGGCTTGTTGCAGTTGCACATGAACGCCTCCCTCAATGCTGAGGCGTTCTATCGACGAGCGGGCTATGAAGTATTGGAGTACGGCATTCATCGCTTGGATACTGGTCTCGAAATGGCATGCGTGAAGATGAAGAAGGTCCTTGAAACGTGAAAGTACCCAGTCGTAATAGCCTAGTGCTGCCTAATAAGCGGTTCCAGATGAAGGCGCTTCTAAACTAACCATCAGTCCAATATGGATCTTAGATGACAACACCGGAAGGTACTTGGAAAACCTTACGACTCTTGGCCAAACCTGCCGCGGTGGAGGACGCGCAGGTCGTATTTGCGGACTACGCGAGCGACCCGGCCGTTTCCATATATATGACGTGGGAACCGCACCGTCATATCGATGAGACCACCGGTTTTTTGCGTCGATGCGAGCGGACGTGGACTGAAGGGTCCGAATTTACGTGGACGCTCTGGACTAAAGATGACGAAGCATTGGCGGGAATCCTCTCAATCCGAATGGACGCCAGTGCCGTTCATTTGGGTTATGCCCTTGCCCAACGCTGGTGGCGTCAAGGTCTTATGTCCGAAGCGCTGAAGCCGGTCATCCAGTGGGCCTTGGCACAACCAACAATTTATCGGGTGTGGGCAACCTGCGACATTGACAACGTCGCATCGGCTCGGCTACTGGAGCGCGTGGGCATGGAGCGAGAGGGAGTGCTCCATCGATGGGTGATGCATCCGAACATGAGCGACATACCACGCGACTGTCTGTGTTACTCAATCGTAAAGGCGGGCTAGCGTGTCACCGCAGTCGTCAAGAGGCACGACTGGGTGTAGGCCGCGATCGAGGCGGCTGTCATGAGTCTCAGCCACATTCTCGTAGGATAGATTCCCTGCATGAGATGTTCACATTGGAAAGATCATTTGGCACAGATCTGAAGGCAGTAGATGTGTTGCGAACATTGAAGATACCCAACCGGCCATTGAACCACCAATACCGTTACGAAGACGGTCGACGATGGGAAAATGCATAAATGAGTTGTTGCCAAAATTTCAATGGTTTCAGGATTACGTCGAGGGTTTTGATAAATATTTTTTTCAGGAAAGTGTTAGAAATATAAGACAGACCATGAAGAGGCTCCATGATTCTTAAAGACTGTCAGAGAGCGGCGCTTGAGCACATCAGACAACATAGCGCAGCACGAAGAGAAGTGGCACAAGAGACAATTGCCCATCTTCTGGAGATGTCCAACATCGCTCAGGAAGATTTTCCCCAGGCTCTGTCGAGCATTCAAAGCCATGCGCGAGTGGCCTTGCATTTTCATCCAGATCGGTTGTCCCAGAATTTGACCAGCGTTGCCGACTTACTCCTTACCGATGGACTCTATAAAAATCAGTTCGAAACATTTCTTTCAAATGGAGCGTTGTCGCCGGACAAGGGAGGATATCGAGACCTCTGGGAGAACGGAATGTTCGGAGAAGTGTATATGACTGCTCATGTCACGCCGTCAGATCGTCCCAAGTACGGGGCGTTGAATCTGATGTTGCTGCCTGACGGCCCGTCGCCCCGTTTCGGGTCGTGCTACTTTCTTCTTAAACCCCATGTCTTACCTCGTTGTACGTTCAGCTCTACGGGATCCCAATTGAATCCCCCCGAAAAAGGGACCCTGGACACTCTGGACGGTGTGCTGGCTGCCCTATTAACTGAATCGTTTTACCGGGAATTTGCACTTGGGGTCCACAATATTCGTACCAGACAGTTGATTGATCATTTGAGAGACAACTTGACTAAGCCATTTCAGGACCCTTCGACACAAGCGGCGGCGCGCAATCTCGACTATTTCATTGAGGTCCAAGTCCATGGTCCTATTTGGTTGGCCGACGATGTCGAGATACTTGTGGCAGATCCCTCATTCAAACGGACAAAGACCGGAATGCTTTTAGAAAAAATATGCGAAGGTTATGACATTGAATTATTCTGGCATTGTGGTTTTGTGCTCAATGTCGAGGAAGTTCCTCTCGACTTTCGGGGACCTAAGATGCCCTCATTAGCACGACGCGTCGCATCAGGTACCTTTCTTGATGTGGAGATGATCGGAGAGGCTGCGGCAGATCTCAAGCGTCACCCCGAACGTTGGCGCGACAGGGGGCCATATGAGTATGTTTTACAGGAGCTCAAACGGCTTTGGCACGTCCTTGTCAAATTCGGCAAGCCAAATAACACACAGAAATGATGCCTTCAGGAGATATTCATGGAGAAAATATTAAGGAATGGATAACAAGGGGATCAAAAGGAAATTGGCATCTATAGTTCCTTTGTTTGTCGTGTGACCAATGGGATTGGAATGAGAGTGGTGACTGAAACTCGACGAATGAATCAAGGAGATCTAGCGGGAGCATCGAACGTCCATCGTGAAGTTTTTGAAAGACAGATGAATTCGTTTAAATGGTTATCTTGCAATTTGAAAGCCTATCCCAGAATTCTGTGTTACGTCGCAAAAGACAAAGTCTCGATCGTAGGGTATATTATTTGGACACAAAAAAGTGGGTTTCGACATCAGGCCATCATTGAGCTCGAACAAATTGCAGTTACCCCGATTCATCAAGGGAAAGGCGTAGGCCAAGCTCTCATAGAACGTACGCTCCCGTTGGTTAAGCATGTATTAGAAAGCAACGGTTCACAAGTCAAGCATATCATTGTTACAACACGCGCCGATAATCATGCGCAACAACTCTTTCGGAAAAACACTTGGCGCTGAAGTTGAGGCTACCATTCCTCAGTTATATTCGGCTGATGAAGTCGTTATGATTGCCAGAAATGTTTAAAGCTGAATTCAACCCGAGCCTTCCAACAATGAATCCGATGAAGACTTCGCATAAAAAAGAATGGTTCGACGACGACTCATTCTGGAAAGAGGTCTACCCCTTTATGTTTTTCGGACATGCGATTGGCTGAAGCGGAGGACCAAGCCGCCAAGCATGTCCTCCTCGACCTGTGCTGCGGTCCCGGTAGATGCACCATCGCACTGGCAAAAAGAGGATTTTCAGTGACGGGCCGTCGCTCGAACGAAGCATCTCTTGAACAAGGCGCGGGAAAAATCCAAAGCCGCGCAGGCCGAGATTCAGTGGGTCCGGCAGGATTGCGCCATTTCGTGCGGCCAGGGACCTTTGATCTCGTGATCAGCATGTTTACCTCTTTCGGGTATTTTGACAACAAGGCAGACGATCTCACCGGTTTGAAAAACATGTTCATGTCGCTTCGATATGGCGGCATTTGTCTGGTTGACGTCATGGGTAAGGAAGTCCTTGCCGGTATTCTTCAGCACACTATCTCAGACCGTCTTCCGGACGGTAGGACGTTCATCCAACGACACGAGGTTTTCGATGAGTGGACTCGTATTCGGAACGAATGGCTGCTGATTCGGAAAGACGAGGTGAAACGTTTCACATTTCACCATACGGTGTATTCCGGACAAGAATTGCAGGATCGAATAGAGCAGGTCGGGTTCACCGACGTGATCCTCTATGGGAATCTCGATGGCGATGAGTATGGGCCCAACGCCAAGCGCCTGATCGCCGTCGGTCGTAAACACAAAGCCTAATTTGGTAAAGTATCATGGAACAACAACATTTAGGCGTCTCAGGTTATACACAAGTATCACCTCAGCGACATAGTAAATGGCTTTGTGCCAGAGAAAATCATGATACCGACTCTTACACCCGATAGTGATGACATTGCCGCTTTTCTTCAATCGACAGACGTGATCGACTGGAAGCATGGTGAAGTGCGCAGCAAAAGTGACGCGTTGACGACAGGTGCTTCGACAATCAACAAAAAAGTGCGGACGCTTTTTGAATGGGTACGGGATGAAATCCCGCATTCCAAGGATGCCGATCTTGATGTGGTCACCTGCCATGCTAGCGAAGTGCTCAAAGCAGGCACGGGCATCTGCTACGCCAAAAGTCATTTATTCGTGGCGTTGTTGCGTGCGCAACGCATCCCGGCTGGATTTTGCTATCAAGTCCTCCGTCGTGACCCACCGATGAATGGGATGGTGCTTCATGGCCTCAGCGGCGTGTATATGGAGGAAGACAAGGTATGGCTCTTGTTGGATCCACGCGGCAACACCAAGGGATGCAACGCTCAGGTTGGCGGTAGAGATGAAGGACTTGCTTTTAAGACAAATAGCGACCTTGGCGAATTTACGTATCCCACGATCTACCATAGCCCGGCATCGGTAGTTGTAAACATCTTACAGGCTTATGGAAGCAGAACAAAAATGTGGCCTCATCTCCCGACGGGATTGTAGTTGTATCGACGAGGGAAACCAAAATCAGCGCACCGGACCCTCTGAAGATGGCTTATCTCCATTCACCTGCCGCAGATACTGGGGTGAATTATTTGTGGCTCCCCACCCGCTTCAATGGCCAGCTTGAGTAACCATCGCATACCGCTTCGCTAGAGCCTAACTGCGCAGCCATCTCAGTTGTTTTAATGTGGTACCACCGTGCAACGGGCGGAAGGTGATTCAGGAGTACAACGGAATCCCAACACTACCCCTTTGCAAAGAGGCTGAAAAACCGAAGGAGGCCGAGGTTTCGTTTATCCTTGTCCAGGTTCGGTGTGGCGGGGCTGGCTAACGGACGATCGACCGTCCAGAGCATGCGAATTTTTTGAGCTATCCGCTATTGTCCAATCATTCGGTTGCGACTAATCCTCGATGGCGAATGCTATCGTGGAAACCGGAATGGTCCAATTCTATTCTTCGCCTGAGCTTGGGGTTAATGTGTGTTAGGAGTGTTTACCAGCCTCCATCAGGCATGGGGTCGGGTTTCCGGCCTTTTATGTCTTTGAAGAGAATGGACACCAATCGCTGACATCGCGCGCACTTAATTTCAATCCCGCAGTGTTCCCACCGTGCGACCAGCTTTCCACATTTACAGCGGATATCTTTGGTCATCTGTTCCGGTGTACGATGTGGACCGGGATTTTGGGAATTGTGGCCAGTCATCATAAGTATTGCCTTCCGTGTCCAATCATGTGGCGTTCACCATCCATGCTGAACGCCCTTTCGTCGAACCCGACTTCCCCCTCACAATGCATCGATGAGATGCTGAGAGGTAATTTCCCTTCCAATGGCATTGCGCGAGCCTGCTTCTTTTGAATTCATTTCAAAAATGAATAGGAGTGCATGTTTGAAACGGGACGAGGTCCTTTTCATTTGTATTCTCTTTTTGACCATTTGTGGTTTATTGGAGAATATGATAACGAAACGTTCCGTTGTCCTCCGGTTAAATTGAGAACGGTGCTATCGGTTACTTGAAAACGACCCGTGCAAGCTGGGTCGCGGGCAACTCAACTTCTCCAAACGCGGACTGACCTTTAAAGCTTCCCGCAATGGCCAGTTGAAACTCCCCTGTCTTGCCATCCTTTAGTGTGACGTTCGCAACCGGAGGCGATCCCTTTTCCGAGGCTTTCAAGTCGATTTCCTTAATTGAGAAAAACTTGATTTTCACAGTAGAAGTGCCTCGTTTCACGGGTAATTCACGAAGTTCGTGGGGAATAAAGGCCGTTTCACTAACTTTTTCTTCATAATAAAAGATAATATTTTCCATTTCTGTCTGAAGGCCTTGTGTATCAGTTGCCACCGCACGGAAGGATTCCCCGGACTCTGAAGCAGCCCATCCTTCCGGTGCCGCAAACCATAAAAGGCTTCCGAATAACAGGACAACGTATGGGTTGGTCAAACATTGATTCATTGTCTTCTTACGCATCGCATACTCCTTTAGGTTAAATTCGTTGGTTGCCGGTTGAAGGGTTGTTTTTGCATGGCGGATATTATGAGCTCAATACATGCATCTTGTTGTCATCCATCGAGTTGGTAGGTCAGGGGCACTAAAATGGTTATCTGTGGGTGACCTAAGTCATGGTCAAGTGTTAACGGAGAAAGTTTCCAAAGCAGGCTCACGGCATCCTTGTCGAGAATTTCATGTCCCGAGGTCTCCGCTACCCGGAGATGCAAGATGGCCCCGTCCTGCCTAATGACCGCTTCCAGCACAACTTTTCCTTCCCATTCTTTTTGCCTCGCTGTCGTCGGATAGCTTTTGTATCTCTCAATTTGGCTCCAAATAGTTTGTGCTAACCATCCATAATCGGCCTGGGCTTGGGGATACGCTTGTAGAGGGCGTTCTACTGCAGCGGTTCGCTGATGAATCTGTGGAACCGGGCGCTCACGGGCAATTTTTCTTTCTTGGGCAACCGGCACGGTCGGTTCGACCACTTCCTCCCTCGTTTGAATTGCCTGGGATTGCACTGAGGCTTCGGGGCGTGTCATGAGCACCGATTCAAGAACGGGTGCTAAGGAAACAGACTCGGTCATCCGTTTTGCGATCTGGGGTGTGTGGGTTGGAGAATTGTATGCCAGTTCGACCATTTCCGGGACTTCGGTTATAGGAGTCGGGCGTGACTGGGAGGATTCTGCCTGCTGAGCGAGACTGGTCTCTCGTTGTTTGATCGGTTCCACCTGTTCAACCGGTCTGGATTGCGTGGATTGGGAAAGAATGTGGTTGACAGGCTTCAGCACGACCTCCGGTTTAATGGGAGTCGATTCCAGGATTGGTTGTGTTTGCACAGGTTCCTGGATTTCGTGTGGTCTGGGCATTTGGACGGTGGCGGAATGGTGGACCTCCTGGGTTTTCATGGTTGGAACGGGTTTGTGTTCTTGGATGACGGGTTCTTGTTTCATCATCGGTTGTTTCACGGGTGTTGGGGGAATCACCTTCTCCGGTAGGACTTTTTGCGGGATGGGCGTTGGTTTGGGTGATTCCTGGGGTTCCGATAATTTCTGGATTTTGGGGGGAGCCGGTTGGATGAAGGCCATGTCCAGTTTCAGCGGTTCAGATTGGGACGTCGGTTGAAGATCCGTAATGAGGAGAATGGCGAGACTGACGCATATTAGGTGTACAAGCGTAGATCCTGCCCAAGCCTGAGCTCGACAATGGTCCGGAGCCACACTTAAAGCTTCAAGCGTGGCGAGAGTCATGATCGAATGACCTCCAGACTAATTTGCTCAAACCCTAATCCTTTTACCTCGTCAACGACCTCGACGAACCGTTCTAAGATAATGATTCGATCCGCACGCACCAGAATAAGAGAGTCCTTGGCATGCGTTTGGAGTGCCAGGAGCAGGTCCGGGCGTGTCATCGGCCGGTCATTTAAGAAAATGCTTCCCTCTGCTGTCAGGGTAACGACGAGAGGAGTATCTTTCCTCGTTCCGGCTTCTTTGGCCTTGGCGAGGTCTACAGGGATCTGACCAGTCGTAATAAACGTCGCGGTGGTCATCACGATAACCAATAGCACTAACATGACATCCACCAGCGGGATAACGTTTATTTGATTGAGTTCACGTTCCATGTTGCACTTTGTAGAGAGAGATTAATTCCGTCACTCGCCTGCGGAGCACATTGTTAAGGACCACGCAAGGAATGGCGACGAGCAATCCGATAGCCGTAGCTTTCAATGCCAGGCTCAATCCGACCATAATGGTACTGACGGCCATCGTGCCGGATGTGCCCATGGTATGAAAGGTCAACATAATACCCAGCACCGTTCCCAATAAGCCGATATACGGGGCATTGGCGGCGACGGTTCCGATGATCACCAACCGCTTGGTCAGGGCCACTTCAAATGTTTCCTGGTCGGGATATTTTCGAGGATCGACCTGCCGGTAGAACAACCAGCGTTCAATGGCCACGGCGACAGCCCAAAAGCTCAAGGCGATCAACAATCCAATAATTCCGTAATCAATTAATTGATGCAAAATTTCCATGTGTGTTATTCCTGACTCCTAAGGTTCGTGACCTTCACGGTTGTACCTCGTTGGGTTTAATGGGAAATGGGGTTGTTTTACGTTAGGTGGGGCCTTTTACCGGATACATGCGCTGGGAGTGCATGAACTCTGTGACAGAGGAGAGGAGGTGACATTTGTGCCTTGGATCGGTCGAATCTGAACACCTTGTGCACGACTCGTCCATGAAAGGGAAACACGTAAATCATGTCCAACACCGCAAGAGGATAAAATTATTTGATGAGTATGCTATTCCTCACACTAGGAGTAGACGTATGAACCGGCAAAAACCGGACATGCCGGACGAAGGTTATTTCTCCAATGAATTTCATTGAGACTGAGGCCGAATTCCCGAGGTTTAGGAAAACCCTTTGATTTGTCGCCCGCACCTGCCCAATAGGTAAGGGCCATTAGCATATGAAAGGTCTCGTGACATTCATTGCAGTTGGATAGTCGGAGACTCCTTACGGTCAACAGGGACTGTTGGGATGTTGATAACATTCCGAAACAGACTATTGTGGGTCTTCCAAGGCGTAAACCCGAGCTTCCTAATGATGACCTTGTTACTCCAATTGAAAAGTCAGAGGCACGGATATACTGACATTGTTGGACGGAAGAGGGTGACCCAAATCCAGCGGGGATGCTTGACGTACGATCGTCAAAGCGGTTTGGTCGAGTACCTCAAATCCCGAGCTTTCCTGGATTTCCATGTCGATTAGATGGCCGCCTTCAAGAACTTTCATCTGGACCACGACTTTACCCTGCCATTTATTTAACCGTGCAATTTCGGGGTAGAACTTTAATCGTTCTAATGTCAGCCTCAGATCTGTGATTAACCACCCATAATCGGGTTGTGTCTCCCGTCTCTGAATCGGTGGGTAAAATACTCGTGCACGTTGAATAATCTTTGGTTCTTCCCGGGCACTTGGCTGCATGACCTGTTCAGCTCGGTCTACGACTTTTTTGACCGGTGGCGGTAAGTTTGCGGTTTGGCCGTGGGTAAACGGCACCGTATTGGTCGGCTCTTGAGTCAATGGTTGAGGGTTTACGGTAGTGGTTCTTGATGGTGATCTGGTCTGTTTTTGCTTATTCAATGATGGGCTGACCGGAAAATCAGTTGAGGGGAATGCCATACTTCTGGATTTGACCGCTGAGGCTGTCGAAAGTTTTTTTGTTCGACTTCCTTCTGATTTGGAGCGTGAGTGTTTGCTTGACGCAGTGGGCGCCAAGTGGTCCGACGATTCGGAGTGGGCTACCACGGTTTCTTGAGGAGGCGTTGAAAGGGAGAGAGACGGGGTATCGGATGTCACAGGATCCGGGATGGGAGCGGTGGCCAGTAAAATATTCCAACGAAAGGTGGAAACTTCGATGTCCCTTTTGGGTTCGCTGGCGTGAAAGGCCACAGAATAACCAATCGACAAGAACAAGGCGTGCATGATAAACGAACCTGCAAGCGCTTTTGAGGATCTGAAGCGGTTGCAGGAGTGATGCTTGGCAGATCCCAGAATCGGGTATGAAAAAGGCTTCTCATCCACCCAAATGGCTTTAAGCATGTTTTGACTTTCATGCCTTAACCATTAGAAAGAGGGATGTCGGGATTTTGCCGCATGCTTTTTACCTGTGATTCACGAAGGAAAAAGCATTGTGGGTGACGGTTGTTCTCCCCACTTATCACTCAAGACCTCATACCTTAAAACAATGAGAGCCCAAAGGTATTTAGACCTTTGGGCTCTAGTCTCATGGACTTCTAGCCTCTAATGCCCTCAATGGAATAAGGGATTTTTTGCCTTGGTGATATTTAAATAACTGAATCCTCTTATTGAAAGTCTAATGGTAAAGGATGTTTTTTAGGAATTTAAGGTACCTATATGCATGAAGTTGATATTGAAAGTAATTATCATTTTGTAGCGTGTGCTGTCAATATGCTTCCGAAACCTCAGATTTTTTCAGGGCATCCTTAATAATGAAACCTGCCCATAATCCCAAAAGCTGTCGCGTATGGAATGCCTGAAAAATTTCGCGCTACCATCATGATCAAGCGGTTCCTGGCTGTTGGGTCAGGAAGTTTCCCCAAGTGATGACGTGATGACAATAAGATCCTGCGAAGAGATCTGCCCAGCCAAGAAAACAGGGTATCCCCAAAACGTCCTTTTGATTCTCTCTAGAGAAGTATGTTGGATGTCGGCGGAGGGCTTTTACTATTTTAATTGACAATTTATGCCTGTTCCTTAAAATGGCGCATTGAAAAATTATTACATGGATAATGAGCGATGGCCATTAACCTGAAACATGGGTTCCATCTATTTTCCATAGGGGGTATGTATGTCTGATAAACCGGTTCGCGCCATTGATCCCCTCGGTATTGTTGCTCTGGCGGATGTCCTCGTCAATCATGGGCCCCTATACTGTTCATGTGAAGGCAAACCGGGCCCTGGCTGTTCCTGTCAGGACAAGCCTCCCGGGTGTTCATGCGAAGATAAGCCGGGGCCTGGCTGTTCCTGTCAATTGAAGCCTGTCAAAACAGATATTCTTGAGGTGGTGTCCAATCCGATTTTTCGTGAAGTGGTGGCAGGAATGGATATCAAAAAAATTCAAAGCATAGAAGATTTTCTTTCGATTGTGGACGAAATACGTACGAAAATGAATTCGTCCAAGCTTCCGAGCCGCTCCACGGACAAGAAAAAATCCTAATGTCTGAAAGGAGAGTCTCCGATGCCAACCACCTTACTGATGCCCCGGAAACGAAGCAAAATTCCCAGCCCTATCTTTGAGAACTTTATAGAAGAGCGCATCGAAGGGGCAGGAGAGACGTTTCTTGTTTCGTTTTTAGACGGGTATTTGTACTACGCCCCACTGTCAAATATCAGCATGATTCTCGACGAATTTGGCGCAACGACCGTCAGGAAATATTTTCGCCAGGAGACACTCTTACCCAACGAGCAATCCCTCATCGATGATCTTGTCAAACGCAACGTGTTCAAGATCCCCGGAGGGCAACTGCGGTCATCGGTCAAACCCAGCACGCGATGGGCGCCAACCAGCGCGACTTTCTCCAATACTCAGAAATGTACCTTGCGATGCACGTATTGTTATGCCGAAGGTGGAAGATTGGACGATCTGGATATACCCGTATCCGTCGCGAAAGGGGCAATCGATTTAATTGTGCAGAACGCACAGGTGCAAAACGTGGATCCGTCCATCAGATTTTTAGGAGAAGGGGAAGCCACCGCCAGTTGGGGCGTATTCCGGGAAATTATTGAATACTACAAGGAACAATGCAGGGCAAATCATTTCATGCCTTCAATATCGTTAAGTACGAATGGGGTGTTTTCTCAATCACGGTTGGATTACATTGCAGAGAACTGTACTCATCTGACTTTTTCCCTGGACGGTGTGCGGGAAGTGCATGATGAACATCGGGTTCTGCCGAATGGCGGAGGGTCATTCGATCGCATTATCGCCACCATGAGGGGAATCGAGATGCGAGGAAAAGCCTATGATATCCGATCGACGGTGACTGTGGCGGGCAGTGCGACATTGGCGGAGTTTGTGGCGTTTGTCGGAGAGAACTTGCAATGCAAAAGCCTCCACTTCGAGCCGGTGTTCGATGCGACAAACGTGACAAATCTGAAGGACCAGATTGAACATCCCGATGGGCAGATCTTCGTTGATCATTTTCGTGAGGCAAGGCGAGTGGCCGCAGGATTTGGAATCCAACTGCACTATTCAGCGGCTTCCTTGAAACACCGGGAAACGTTCTGTGGAGCCAGTGATGCGAGTAACTTTCTGGTCACCTCGCGTGGAATTGTGACTTCATGCAATGAGGTTCTCCAACCTTCGGATCCCCGAGCCAAGTTATTTCAATATGGAGTGTGGAATCAGGAGGACGGTGAATTCGTCCTGGATCATGAAGCGATTGATCGTTTAGGGAAACTCAATGTTCATGACATGCCGAAGTGTCAGGGGTGCATCGCGAAATATAATTGCGCTGGAGACTGCTATGCCAAGAGTGCCTCCTCGACGGGTGACCCGGCCTCGACGGGATACACGGAACGCTGTTATATCACACGGGAATTGCTCAAAGATAATCTGCTCCTTGCACTCATGTTTAAAATGGCTGGTGTAGACGCAAGTGGGTCAGCCCAACATGCTTGTCCCATGTAATATTTTACAACGCGGGCATTATTTTTCAGAGGTGTCATTCAGACAAACAGATCTGTTTGAAATGAAACGGGATCGAGTAATCGAAAAGAGAAAATTCTGAGTTGGTGAAGATGGTTGTTCATGGATTGTTTACCATAAGCCATGCTGATGAATTGATTCTAAAAGTCCCCGTTCCAATACCCTGCCGTGATCAAAAGTTGGGATATCAGCTGCAGAATGGCCAGAATTGATACCAGTGCCGACATCTGAACCGATGTTCGCATTGACGCAGTTGTGCCCCATACTGCCTGGCTTGCCAATCCACACGATTCGCGATGTGCACAACCTTCGGCTTACTCTTGTAGCTGCCATGTCTATAGCCGTTGCGACCTTCATGGTAAGCCAGATAGAGGTGCTTGGGATCCCATTTGGAAATGCCGAGCTCTCTGCTGGTTTTGTCGTTGTACCAGCCGATGAAGTCCAAGGCGTCCTCCATGTTTGAGCGGCTA
>JAGQKG010000199.1 GCA_020430245.1 Nitrospira sp. | reverse complement strand
TCACGTACTAAGTGTACGCTCCGCGCGTAAAAACGGCTGCGGCCTTGCTGGACGGACTTTTTTGAACCGACCCGGAGCCTTGATGAGTAATCTAATCCTGGGCAAATTTGCCCTTGAAAATTTTTATTATTCAACACTCCCGGCAAGTAATTTGGTGCTGTCTCAAAGGGGAAGGCTTCGATGATTTGTGGTGCTGGTCCATAGCACCGTTGGTTGTTCGGTTACATTTGACGCAACATCTGCTTCTTACAATCTTTTGACCCTGCGTGGCACGCGACCAGAGGGGACCACACACAATCAGGTTTTGTTGTGTTTCGCCTGATCCTTTTTAGAACCTCCCATCCTTTTAGATGGTCACCGTACCACATCATGTGGAAGAAACTGTGGTGGTTGGCGATATTTGGTGACCTGTTCAAACGCATAAGCGATCTTAATAAGGGTTGGTTCGCTGTAAGCCCCTCCGATAAAGGAAATTCCGACCGGAATTCCGAAGATATATCCGGCGGGAACCGAGATATGTGGATAGCCGGCCACAGCCGGAGCGGAGGGGGTCCACTCTTGGCTCTTCCAAGGTGGAACGAGATGATCGCCTAGAATGAGGTCAATCGGCATAACCGGACCGTAGGTGGGAGCCACGATGACGTCCAGCCGATATTTCTGTAAGGTGGCATCAATCCCTTCCGTAGCGGCAAGCCGACGGTTTTGCTCTAAGGCATCCAAATAGGCTTTTTCTGTTAACGGACCTTTCTTGTCAGCCATCTCAAAAATTTCCTGTTCGAAGTACGGCATTTCCATGGCCCGGTGTTTCTCATTGAATTCTATGAGATCCTTGATGGTTTGAGGACCGGTAGAGGAACGTGCGCGGAGATACTGGTTCAGAGAGGTCTTAAATTCATAGAGCAACACGGTCAACTCGGAATCACCGAATTGTCCTGCCGTTTCCACGTTCGCGGGATCGATAATAATGGCCCCCTGTTGTTTCATGACGCCGATAGAGGTATTGATGAGAGCGTCAAGTTTTTCGTGATAACCAAAATAATTTCTGGCAATCCCGATACGTGCTCCATGTAATCCTTTGGGGTCCAGGAATTGGGTATAATCCGAAAAGGATCTTCCACGAGACTCTTCAGTCCGGGGGTCATGGGGATCCATTCCTGTCAGCGCACCGAGCACAATGGCCGCATCAGCCACGGTCCGAGTCAGGGGACCTGCGGTATCTTGGGTCGGTGCAACAGGAATCATGCCGGCGCGGCTCACAAGGCCCACTGTGGGCTTGATCCCCACAAGGGAGTTGGCCGATGCCGGACAGACAATTGACCCATCCACCTCGGCTCCGATGGCCACAGCTACTAAGTTTGCAGCCACGGCTGCTCCGGATCCAGAACTGGATCCACAAGGGTTCCGTGTCAAGATATAGGGATTCCTGGTTTGACCTCCTCGGGCGCTCCACCCGCTGCTGGCACGAGTGGACCGCATGTAGCCCCATTCCGACATATTCGCTTTACCGATAATCACGGCTCCGGCTTCCCTGAGTCGTTTGGCCACAAAGGAGTCTTGGAGCACCGGAATGCCTTCCAACGCATAGGAACCGCCCGTGGTACTCAGTTTGTCGGCCGTATCAATACTGTCTTTCAACAGAACCGGAATCCCGTGTAATGGACTACGAATCCGTCCGTCACGACGTTCTTGATCCAGTTGATCCGCGATGGCCAACGCATCGGGATTGATCTCCAGATACGATCGAATCGCCGGTCCCCTTTTGTCGATCTCTTCCACGCGTTTCACGTACATTTCGACAATTGATCGCGACGTGTACGTTCCTATCCGCATGCCTTCTTGCAAGTCGGTGATGGTCGCTTCCTCCAGGTCGAAGGCCTGAGAATTGGACGAAGTGACAAGGACGCAAATCAAGGCGACGGTGTTCACGAAGAGACGGTATGGCACTTGACCAATTTTCATTCGGATTACCTCTCCCATGGTGTCTGTTTGTGACCCCTTGTTTCCAAATTGTTATCTGGCGGTTCCGACGATAACTAGACAGAACCAAAAAGCCAAGCCATCAGTGGGAACCCTAACTACTCGGATCCTGCTTTTATAATGTCGAAATTCACGTATTTTTTCCGGTAGGATAGTTGCAAACGTAAGGTAAAATGTTGACTCTTCTCTCTTTTTCCCTCTTATTCTTCTCTTGATCTTGGTCGACCACGCGGCATGGCTTTATTCAGGTGATCACAGACTCGCCCAAAAAAGCCAGGACAGTTTTAAGAAAGGACGCATGATGGAGGCTCACACTATCTCTCGCTGGATATTGATTTTGTTGGTCATGAGTGTTTGTCGTGTTGAGGAAGTTCAATCATCCTCGCTATGCCAATCTCCTGGTTTTCCACAATGGACATTCGATCAATCGCATATTTTCCCTCAAGATAGACCTTTAGCCCGACCTGAAGACGGGAAAGCCTTACCCGATGGGCGTCTGGTCGTGGCGGATGAAAGATACGGTCTTGTTCTCATTGAAGGAGATGATTTCCATCGCCCTTTTGGTCGATTCGTGGAGGCAGGGTACGTTCATACTCCCCCGGATCCTGCCGGAGGTGTCCAGGCCGTGTTTCTGGAGCATGATACACGTCATCTCCTTGTGGGAGATATTTACACAGGGAAGATCTACCGAGTGGATACCCAAACCGAGGAGACGCGGCTTATCTATGATCACCCCTATGGCGTCAATAGTGTGTATCGTGATCGCAAAGGTACGATCTGGTTCACTCAGTCGACCAACAATACAGACGATCGTGGGAAAGACGATCTCTGGGCTAGTGTGAATTTACCCGTCCCGACGGGAGCGGTCTTCAAATTATCGGAATCGGGGGATAAGTCGTCTGAAAAGGCCGAGGAAGTCGTCAGCAATCTCTACTTTGCCAACGGGATCACGTTCGACAAAACAGAAAAGTATATGTATGTGTCGGAATCGATGATGGATCGCGTGCTTCGTTTCCGTGTTGATGTTGAGAACGGCTTGGTCTCGGAGCGCGAGGTGTACCAGAACGTGTATGTACCGGACAATCTCGCCATTGACAGGGACAACAATTTATGGATCGCCTCATTTGCAGGGAATAAAGTCATCGTGGTCGATAATACATGTCGCGCGGTGCACACGGTCTTTCAGGCGACGTCGACAAGCCACTCTGCCTTTTTGGACGAATGGACCAAGCGTAGTCATCTCGGGCAGCCTCGTAATGCAGTGTTGACGCCGAAGTCTTTTGATCCATTGCCTAATTTTCTTACGGGCCTGTTCTTTTCTCATAATTTCGACACGGTGTACTTTACAGGCCTGGGCAACGCCATTCTTTCATATGCCATGCCGACAGGCCGATAACAGAAAAATTCCTTGGAAATGTTCAAATCAGTCAAGTTTGATGAACGCCGTTTCGCGAATCAGGAAGATTGATGTCAGTAAGGTGACCGCACCGCCTATGGCAATCCAATAGGCCGGCATAATCGGATTGCCGGTCATGGAAATCAGCCACGCAGCTATCAAGGGTGTGGTTCCGCCAAACAAGCCAATCGACGCGTTATAAGCAAACGCGAGGCCGGTGCATCGAACGGGAGTGGGGATCAATTCCACATTGGCGGCGACGATCCCTCCGCTGATTATGCCGATAATCAACGCAAACCCCAATTCTCCGAGTAAGATCGTTATTGGATGGGTTGTGTGGATCAAGTGAAAAAGTGGAATGGCACCGAAGGTCAAAAGCGTTCCGGCGACAATCAAGATGGGCTTACGCCCAATTCTATCTGATAGCCAGGCACCCAACGGAAGGAATACTAACAGCAGGGCCATGCTTAACGTGTTCAGGTTAAAGGCCACATGCCCAGGCAACTTATCGATTTCCTTGATATAGGTGACGGCATAGACAAAAGCTGTGTAAAAAGACACACCATAGCCCACATTCAGGAGTGCGACCTTGATGATTGATAACCGGTGTTTGCCGAAAGAATCGAGGACCGGGCTTTTCGTTTCACCGACCGGCTTTTCCGTGTGGATATTACGCCGAAGCCAATATCCGGTACCGGCCACCAGCGCTCCCAGTATAAATGGAAGACGCCAACCCCAGCTGACCACTTGTGTTTCATCAAGCACATTTGTTAGGAGCGCACCGACTCCGGAGCCTAATAGGATACCGGCCCCGGCCCCCCATACCCCCCAAATGGCACTGAAGGCTCTTCGATGGTGCGGAGAACTTTCTACCAAAAAGACTAAAGAGCTTGTGTACTCGCCGCCCACCGATAATCCTTGAATCATTCGGAAAGTGACCAGCAAAACAGGCGCAGCCAATCCAATTGCCGCGTGAGTGGGCAAAAGGCCAATCAGCACGGTCGGAACGGCCATGGTGAGCACCGAAAGCGTCAGTGCACGGGTGCGTCCGACCAAGTCACCGATTCGGCCAAATAACAAACCGCCTAAAGGCCTGACCAAAAATCCTGCCGCAAAGGCGCCGAAGGCCGCGATCAAGGAAACGGCCGGATTATCCGAGGGAAAGAATTGATGGCCGATGACGCCGGCAAAATAGCCGTAGACGGCAAAGTCATACCACTCCATCACATTGCCGATGAGACCGGCTAGGATGATGCGTCGCCGGGACGAAGATGGCGCTTCACTCTCCAAAGAATTGAAATCCTTTCACTCCTACGCGAACTTCGCAGGAGGCTATTTGTTTGCTCTCAACCCTTTTATATGCGCGATCATGTCGACTCTCGGGCTGTTGGTGTTGAGGCAGTACCCCAGCCCTTCTTATGATCGGCTTATACAGGTCCTTGAGGTTGTTGCGGGTTGTTCAGCGCGTAATGGTAACTGGTGTGATGAGCATGATTTCCTGGGACGCTCCCGTATTGCGCGGTGTAGGTGACCGGGTAACCCACATGGTCATACAGGACCTTCTCCGTAAAACCAAGGTACACCGATGGTGGCATATCCGGTACCAGATCGCAACTGTTCACAATCCGATAAATATGAGCGTGGCTGTCGTTAAGAGTGGCGGCCAATTTCGGATTGCAAGCACGTGGCCCGGCCAAATTGTATTGGAAGATGTGTGGAGTGTGTTGCGTGAATGCGTTGACCAACAAGTCCGGTGTGGACACCATGGCCAATGCTGCGCCCAGACTGTGGCCGGTGATGTACAGCGTGCGAATGCCTTGCAGCGCATTGAGTTGCGATAAGAGGGGGAGTCGAAGGGTTTTATACAGATCAAAGAACCCCTCATGCACGAGACCAACGTTGGAAATATGTGGCAGCTCGTAAGAAACTTGTTTGACTTCCGCGTCCTTGTACCAATCTTCTAGAGTTTCAGTCCCGCGGAAAATGACATAGGCCTTGTCGTCCCGCTGGGCTACTAAGGCAAAGGGTTCCAAATCCCTAAACACGAGCACCTCGGAATTGCCCCAGATCGGCTCGCCGAAACGATATGGGGAGTTATAAGGAAGTTGCCAGTGTAAATCCCCTGGTGTGTGGGGTTTATCCTGTTGTATCCATTGGTAATACATCCCATAAGCGATATCCACGAGATACGAACAGTCCAACGCATCCGCTAGATCGAATGGGGCCGGTGGGAAATACATGGGTTTGCTCGACATGACGATTTCTTTCCCCCATCAATGGGTGTGAGCAAGGATTTCGTTTGAACTAAAAACAACCATTCACCCCCGAGGCATTTCTTTTTTGATCCCCCATTGGGGGTCCCCCGCTGCCCGGCCAATGACCTGTACAAGGGCACCAAGGTTTGCGGGGGAGGGTGATTGAGGAGGATCGCCTCTCGCTACCATCGAGACATAGGCGGATAACTGTACGAGAGTGCTCCTTGGATTTGGACAGGGTTCCACCCGGTAACCCGGATTAAGCACCATTATCACAAGTGGCCAAGTGTCGGTAGACCAGTTGGATTTTCCCCCTTTCTCCACCCCGGAATATACAGGATTGTGGAGACACTCAAAGGAGTTGGATAGGCGGTGAAGTGGTCTTGCCCCGGTTTCGTGAACAAGTTGATTGAGAGTGAATTATGAGTTACCAAATTAAGAACTGGCAAAAAAGGCGCTACGAATCGAAGGCATTTTGCAATGTCCGTTTTAGATTGCTGGGGAACATTACACTAATTTAAATTTTGAAATTCTACCCATTGCCTTCTTTCGGCCAAGAGCAGAAATTCGGCCAGAGGTCCACATCTGCCTCGACGACATGTCAAAGCACAACAATCCCTCCCGAGTCATCAAAATAGTAGATGTCCTCGTGTTTGAATCCCCACTTCCCATTGTGATGCCGAATATGGGGTTCAAAAGTGAAGAACCGGGTACTCGCAAGCTTCTGGTGATTACCAGCCTCAATGAACAGTCTGCCATCCAGTGTATTCGCGATGCTATGCCCAACATTGCCCAAGAAGTCGAGATTCACAAAGCCGATAGAGGTTATTAGGTCATTGGCGAATTCGTGCAAGGTGTGGAAGGAAACATCCGGATTGACGAACTTTCTCATTTCAGCATGGAGATAACTTTCTGCTTCTACCCCTCGGCGTAACTCAGGATTGGTCGGCGTCGCGCTGACGAACCCATTTTCGACAATATACGATCGAGCACAATCACCCCAGATATTTCCCGAACAAGGGC
>JAGQKG010000198.1 GCA_020430245.1 Nitrospira sp. | reverse complement strand
TCTCGAGGCTTTTTTCGTCGTTCGATCAAAAGTGAATTTCTCATGTTGCCGCCTAAGTCTCCCAATCACAGATACAGCCCCAACAGCGCCGCCATCCAGTGAAAGGAATTGTTAAGAGGTTACCCGAAACCGTGGTCAATCCCCTCCTATTCCCATTATTATTCTTGAACTATAAAGGCTTGATCCGAATATCAGGAATAAGGAACGCTGGAAAGCCTCTTGTTATCAGAAAATCCTTCTGCATTGGTTGATTTGAAGACCACAATGAAACGAGGAATTTAGTTCCGCAATTCTTTAGAACAAAAGTCCACTCAATGGGGTTACCGTCGGTTACAATAATTGGAGGCTGCGGGCATTCCTCATTCTTTGCATATCTAAACACGGAAAAGAACGCTGGGGCGTTAAGGTTGGGCTCTTTGATTAAAACAGGCTCTCCACCGGAACCACCAATTCGGCCAGGCAAAACGAAATCAATTGGCTTGAAGACATTAAGGCCCTTTATCCCCACAGTAAAAAGTGGAGATTTTGAATCCAATTCTCCAGCCTCTCTTATCCTTAACTTGTCTTTGCCGACTGAAAAATTAACAACTCCTGATTCGTGAAAAGAAACGTGATCTCCCGCAGAAGATTTGTGGCTGAACTTACCAGTGGTCTTTTCTGATCTCGATTCTGTTTCAAAGCTCATATCCGAGATAAGTGATGGGCATAAATACAGCGAATTATCCTTGCTTGAGAAGCGAAGAGTGAAGCACTGCTTTGCTTGTCCACTCTCAATTGTTGAAAATGACAAGGATATAAAGCGAATTTTATGATTTCGTTGAATTGGTTCGGTTAAATTAACTCGTTGGCAGGAAATATCCATTTGACAAATCAATAGTAAACTATACTTTTACCAATAATTTTATACGTTCGAGTCCCTATATTTTCCACTCAGTTTATCTGGCTTCTATTTGGTATATTTCCCCTGATTAGTTAAAGAAGGTGCCCGTCAGCTGCTTTCGCTTGTTAGACCTCACTACCAGCCCATGGATATTCCCTCCACATCAACATTCTCCCATTTACCAGTCGGTTTCACGTACGGCTCAAGGTACCAGTTCGGGTCGAAATAATCGGCCATACTTCGAAAAGTGAAGTCTGGTGCCACATAGCTAAACCGGCGCAGAATTTTCTCCAACACGTCTGCAACAAGGACGTTGACACCAGCATCTGAAAGCGTGGCGGTCAGAATAGTTTCCTTACCTGTCTCCTAGTTTTCGTTGTAACGAATGTTATCACGCTTGCGTTAGCGCTATTGCCGTTGGTGTGACTACGATACGAGGGACTGATAGTCGACCTAGGTTTTGTGATTGAATACAATCCCAAAGTACGCTTAGCAAAGACTTTGCATCTGCCGGGTAACCGTTGAAGCCATAAACATAAAAACCTGGAAACATTTTGTCCAGCTCGTCAAAGGACGGCGGTTGATCTCTCACCATCACACCACCGATCTGATGTAATCTAGCATACTGCTTTCGCAATTTGGCTAACGATAAACATTTCTTAAAGGCATCCCTAAGTTCGGCTGCTGTAAGCGTTGATTTGGTTTCAAAAGCAGCGACGACTCCCTCAATGGGGACGAGAGAATCGGTTCCAATCTGCAAGACTGGAAAGTTCTTGTTGTATATGATGACATCCAGTTCACGCGAACGATTTCCCTTGCGATCGAACGAGCGTCCGGACGTCATGCCAGCATTTCCAGGAAGAATTTTTAAAAAAAATTCTCTTATTGCCTGCTCCCGGGCGTCTCAGGTGAGAGTCGGATGACCGACCTGCAAGGCTTGCTTGCACCCCTTGGCTCTTAAGGATGTCGGCGAGTGAATCGACATACTGCTTCCAGAGTGATGTATCCATTGTGGCACTCTATGAGGTTGGACAATTTAACGGTCTAACACTAGGGCACCTCTAAAAACACACAGATTGCCTCGTTTGCCTTGTAGGGAATAAGCCGAAGATCGACTTGAGACGACGATGCCAGGGGCTGCGACAGCTGTTTGGGTCCGGGTTTGTGTCCCATGGCTCTCACCTGATTACCCTTGTTAGGCCACTTGTCGAGGAGCAGACAGCGTGAGCCAGAGAAAGCGGTGGAAATTATACGTTAGATTTCTAAGGCCAATTTTCGCTCGGGCCCGGACAACTCCAATGGTGCGAATCAGTTTGCCGCCCATGGCCATCACCTGATGCCCAAAGACATGTTCGACCCGCGCCCGAATACGAGCCCGACGGTGATTGCTGGCTTTCTGGCGAGCCGTGACCGAGGTATTTCGGTAGCCCTTGTACTGGATGCGCGCGCGCAACTGCCGCTGTTGTAATTGCCCTTCGATTTCCTGGGAGCGGTAGGCCGCATCCGCCCAGACATCACGTCCCGCCGACGGCGGCAAGACCAGTGGGGTAAGAACCTGACTGTCATGCACTGCGGCATCCGTCACGGTATAGCGCCGAATGAGTTTATGGTGGCGAGCCACGTTCACAGGATTCTTGTAGCCGTAGTGACTGCCGCCGTGTTTGACGGTCCAGCGGGCCTGCGTATCCTTCTGGCGTCGCTTCGCCGGATGCGCCGCCCAGTCTGCTGGCATGTCCCCGGCTTGGAGCGTGGCATTTTCCGCGCGCGTATTCCGTTGGGTTGGCACGGGGACCAGCGAGGCATCAATCACTTGGCCACCGCGTGCTTGCAGACCCTGCTGAGCCAGATAGCAGTCAAATTGCTGAAAGAGGCGCTCAACGACCCCAGCTTGGGCTAACGTTTCCCGAAAGAGCCAGATCGTTTTGGCATCGGGAATCCGTTGATGCAGATCGAGCCCTAAGAAACGCATGAAGGAGAGCCGATCGCGAATTTGATATTCCGTTTGATCATCGGACAGATTATAAAGCGCTTGCAGCACGAGGACTTTGAACATGAGCACCGCATCAAACGGAGGCCGGCCGCCTTTGGGTCGCTTCGAGCGCCGCAGGCTCTTCTCCAGCAAGGGACGGAACTCGGCCCACGGAATGTGCTGCGCAAGCTGTTCGAGAGGGTCGCCTTTGTGGCTGAGGGCGTTGTAGCGGTGGGCAAGATCGAAGAAGCTCAGTTGATCAGGTGTCTGCATAGCGAATCCTCCTGAGGAGGACTTATGCCAGATTCAGCAGCCTTTGTCAGTAGTTTTTAGAGATGCCCACTAATTAGAAGAATCCCCATAAAATTCGGATTATTGCTTTCCTGGCCCACTTATGAGGCCTTTCGAATACCAATCCAATGTATGCGAATCCATTTCTTCAATCGATTTTGTTCCATTCAGCGGATTCACTAAGGCCCATTAACTGATTCTATTGTTATTCGAAATACAATCCCAAGCGAACATGCTTGTATAGCAAAACCACAATCGCTAAACAAACGGGGAATCCCGGCGACCACTCAGTGCACATACTTCAATGCAAAGTGAAATTCCCCGAAGCCCTCAAGTCCCACTCTTTGTCTATTTTTCGACGCCTGCCGCCCGGCTCCAGGGGTGGACGCCCTAATCATTGGGCGGACTTTGTTTGAGCGCAGCGAGTTGGTCCGCCCTTCCACAGCCTGCGTCAGCCCCTTACGATCTAGCCGGACGGGGCGTCATTGGTTTTGGGTCCTTTTGCCGAAACAAAAGGGCCTCGCCTGCCGGGGCGAAACCCAGCTACACAGAACATCACCTTGATACGAGATTTGTTTCCACACGTGCGATGCCTTCACCTTTCAGCATTCTTTTTGCTGGCAAACTCCAAGATAGATTCCCGATGCACACCGTAAAGCTGTAAAGCCAGAACCATTAATTTCATATGATCAGGAAAAAAGTGAGTCAGAAGTGGAGGCAGACATTTTTGAATGCCTTACTAGCCCTTTGAAGAAGAACCAGACCCGGAGGGGCGTCTCGTTATTTTTGAAGACGTAACGCGACTACCCGATTGCACTTTCTTTCGGGATTGGCTGGTTTTGAAAATGGCCCCCTCGTCCATAACTTCCGATAGCCGGCGCACTTCCTCAAAAATCTTTAAAAATCGACGGCCGAATGGGTGAGTTGATATTCCACTTCCCCTGGAGGCATGATCCCAAACACCTTACGCCGCATGATGCCGAAACGCATCATCGTTCGTCACCGCTCATGCATGATTTTCGCTAACAGATATTCAGTGTGCATGACGCTTGACTTCTCGAAACAGAACTCGGATGCTTAGGGTCCAGTCCGCATCCTCTCAAGAACTTTCGACAACACTTTCGGTTGCACCATTCCCTCTATGCGGAGACAACTCCTGTGCGGTCGGATAGAAAAGGTCAGGGCGATGATTCGCGGCAAATTCTTAAGACAGAGAATTCACTGACCCGATGGGCCCAACCTCCTGACGCCAGACGAGGGTCCGGGAAACCCTGCCTTCCCATTTTGATTCAGAGCAAGGGTTCGCTGGTGAGGAGAGAAAAACCGCCATAGTCCAGAACGACTTTCCAATGGGCCATGGCTTCGGGAAGTTGTCCTCGAAGCTGAGTTTGGATGATAGCCATTTTTCGGCCGGGAGCGGTGAGGTGCTGGGGGAGTTCTTCGTCATGCACCCCAAGAAAGTACACTTTGCGTTTGGCATAAAAACCGAGGGATGGGCGCTTCCGGCCAAATTGAATCAATCGGTCATCTCGGCCTAAGTTATAGCCGGCGATGACGGCTAACTCCTGCGGTGGTCCAATGAAATACTGTTGGTAAATTGAGAGTCCTCCTCGTGCGACCAATACAGTAAAGATCAGCATCATCCCGCATCCCACCCAAACGGCCAGATGGCGCTTGGTCTCCGATCGCATGCACTGGCGCATGAGCATGGTGCCCACCACTATAACGAGGCCTACCAGCGACGGAAGCCATGTCAGATCCACCTGGACCGCAGCCGGAAATTCTTTAGCAATTTGCTTCATGAACAATTGAAAGACCGCCGGCACAAACATCATCGCGATGCCCAGGAGGTATCCCACCCCGATGAGGATACGAGTCGAAGCGGTGAGTCCAACCGGCGTTTCCTCGGTCAAAAAGCGCCTCCACCAAAGTGGGACCAGCAGGGCTGCCGCCGGAAACAGAGGATAGATGTAATGGGGCAGGCGCGTGGCCGAGAGGGTAAAGAACAGCAACAACCCCACCACCCACAGGCTCAGGAAACATTCCAAATATTGCTCCTGCGTGGCCGGGTCTTGTCCCCGCCAGAACGACTTCCATCGTTTGAGCGCGTGATAGCACGCAGAAGGGAGACAGGCACTCCATGGGAAAAATCCAATCAACAAGACCGGCACATAAAAGAGCAGCGTACCCCCATGACCTTCCATGGGACTCATGAACCTGCCGGTGGTATTGGCCTGTGCAGCAGCCCAATAGGCATCTCCATGAATATGAAACATCATGACATACCAGGGAGCCGCAACTACGGCGACCAAAAGAAATCCGATGAGGGGAAAGCCCCGTTGCCAGAATGTTCCCCATTGGCGCGTCAGGGTCAGATAGGGAATTACCCCTACCAGCGGAATGATAATGCCCACAGGCCCCTTGACCAACATGCCACAACCCATGGCCAGATAAAAGACGGCAAAAAGCCATCGCTTGGCCTGTTCATGGTGGAGCGCGTGCCAAAAGCTATAGCCGGCCAATGTGGTGAACACGACCAATTCCGGATCGGTCAGTACCATCCGGTTGATGCCTAAAAACTCCAAATTCAGCAGCAACATGCAGGAAGCGTAAAGGGCCACCATGGGTCCAGCCCACCTTCGCACAAACACGAACTGGAGCAACAACAGGCAGAGACCGGACAAAGCCGAAGGCAACCGCGCGGCAAATTCATTGATGCCAAACAGGGCATACGACCCGCTGATGAGCCAATACACAAAAGCCGGTTTGGCATAGCGAGGTTCATAGTTGAGAGTAGGGGAAATCCAATCACCGGTCTCCAGCATTTCCCGGGCCGCTTCGGCATTACTCCCCTCATCCCGATCCGTCAGCCCCAGCGCGCCCAGATCCGGACCAAAGAGCGTTCCGCCGTCTACGCCCAATAGCCAGGCAGCCAAGAGCAGCACACACCCCACCTGAAAAAGAGGAGATTGCGTTATTGAGGAGCGGGGAGAGGACGGAAAGAGTGCTTGAGGGTGAGGGGTATCCACTCATGACTCGCTTATTGGCCTGATGGAGCAGCATGATATTGCGGACATACACCACGGTTCCGACGCTTTGGCCGGCCATGAATACCAGATCGGCGATGTGAATGGCATAGGTCAGCACAATCACACTCCCAACCAGACTCATGTACCAGAACGACATGGGAATTTGGCTTTCCTCGTTGCGTTCCGACACCACCCATTGCACCAACCAACGTGAGAAAAAAATGCCTTGCCCCAAAAAACCAAAGCCGATCCAGAGGAGTTCCTCAAACGACATGGCCAGGAGAGAGTGCGTGAAGGATTCGAACATTGTCAGTAACAGGGAATGAATCGCCCAAAGGGGTCCATCAATTCAGATCCCTTCCGGTGCATTAAAGGTTTGTGGTACGTCAATCTTTTCCAGAGATGGTCAATTCAAAATACTACGGTTCGGATTTCTCGGGATGGCTACCCTTCAGGGTGTAGTTCAAACAGCGTTTTTGCATCCATCTGACTGCGAAGAGATCATACAGACCGGCAAAAAGTCTGTTGCCAATTCCG
>JAGQKG010000197.1 GCA_020430245.1 Nitrospira sp. | reverse complement strand
TTGTTGATTACCAGCCCTTCAGAAGGAAGTGTGGTGGGGGTGAGTCCTATTACGGTCACTGGATTCGTTAATGATCCCAATGCTTCCGTCACGGTCAATGGAATTTCCGCAACGGTCACGGGTGGAGTGTTTCTTGCCGATGGCGTTGTCTTACAGGAAGGCGGTAATACTTTGATTGTCAGAGGAGTGGATGGAACAGGGCATACCAATAGTGTGAATCTTGGTGTCACCCTTTCCGCTACACCGACAAATCTCACACCCATCTGGGGGCCAGTGTCATGGGTTAAACGCGCCACGATAGAAGAAACCTTCAGCGCGGAATTTTCGAATTGCGAACCGGCGGCCCACTATCAGTTAGTCATGATCAATGGTACCTCGGGAGGGGAAAATCGGGTGACTCAGGGGACTGTCCTGTTGAATGGGACGGAAGTGGTCGGGGCTCAAAATTTCACGGCAGCCCACAGTCAGATTACCCAGCCCATCGTGGTGCAAGCTCGGAATAATCTTGAGGTGCGAGTAACAGGGCCGTTTGGCGCACAAGTGCAGGCCTATATCGTCTGTTCGGCCAATTGTTTGGCTGTGACCATTGACGCTCCGCTGGCCAATGCTACGATTAATCAATCAACCATGCTGGTGAAAGGGACGGTTATGACCAGTGGTTCAAGCCCGGTAGGGGTGGTCGTCAATCAACAAGCGGCCAAAGTCTTGGGTTCGATCTACGCAGTCGATCAAGTGCCTGTCCGTGAGGGAACTGGAGCTCTCGGACCTACCACTGTCGTCGTGGCAGCCACTAATGCTTGCGGCCAGCGGGCCTCTTCCACCATTCAAGTCCACACCACGGAAGTCTTGACCAGCCAGGTGCAATTACGAGGGTCACCTGATCGGAATGTGGCTCCCAGTCAGGTTACTCTTCGGGTCTTCATTGATATCGAACAACCGGTGGACAACATTCAATGGGATTTTCAGGGAGATGGGACCATTGATGCGCAAGGGCGGAATCTCCTTGAACAAACTGTCACCTTCACTCAGTCCGGACTGTATCTGCCCAAGGTCATTGTTACGGATGATCAGGGTAACACATTTGAAGGCACGGGAGTGTTCCAGGTGGAGGATGCCGCCGTATTGGAAGCACGGCTTAATACCGAATGGTCAGGCATGATGGATGCGCTCGCGCAAGGTGATATTGAACAGGCGCTTTCGTATATCCTTATCCGAAAGCGGGAGGTCATGCGCCATGATTGGACGGTCCTCAAGGACCATCTGGGTGAATTGGCCGATACCTTTAAGGTTCCACTCCACCTCACGGATGGTCGTGGCCGACGCGTGATCGGGAAATCCCAAACCCCACTAACCCTGGGAGAAATTCAATACCCATTGGAAGTGGAATTTGTTTTAGATATTGACGGCCAATGGCGCATCCGAAGTTATTGAAAAGAAAAAGAAAGTTTTTTAATTAAAAGCGGAAAAGAAATCTAAAGTGTTCACTGTCTTCATAAAACTTTTCGTATAGTAAATTCAACGGGAAAATTATGAATAGTATTTGGCCTAACTACAAAACCCCGATTGTTTTTTCCTCGATTGGAGTTCTTTTTCATCTTTGTTCTGTAGTGCTGTTATTGGTCATTACTGATGGAAGTGGAGAGTGGCAAAGTTGGATCGTCCTAGTCTTGGATTTCCCCTTGGTCATCTTTCTTCAAAATATACCTCACGGAAATTCTTTTCTTTATGGCTCGGCCTTGAATTATGTCCTTTTCTTTTCCTTTTTCGGGACTGCTATGTATGCAGTGATTGGTTGGTGTGTGGGTTATTTTCTTGAGTATATGAGGAAAAATCTTCGTTAGTTTAAAGACAAGAACATCTGTCATGGACTAATTAAAACAGTTCCCAATTGGGTTCTAATCTTAAAAAGTTTTTTGTCGGTTGTTTTCGAGTGTAGTTTCCTAAGAAAGGAGATAGTTTAATGGGTACTGTTTTCAGTTTAATCGACCTATTTCCATCCAGAAAAGTTTTCCATCATTATGGTTTCCATTCTCCTTTTCCTCTAAACACGGAAGTTTCTCCTGTTTGCACAGGATCACTGTTGTTACCTTTAATGAAAGTTTTAGTTCTGGTTGTAGCGTTTACCCTTATTATTCCTGCCAGTAGCTGGGCTTGGGAACGAAATACTCATGAGGAAATCACGGAACAGGCTATCAGAATCATGGAAGGCGATCTGAATAGCTATCTCATGAATAACTTAGGTTTGGAAAATGGCTTGAATGAATCCGTGATGGGAAGCACTCCCCGAATGTTGATGATCCAGGGGAGTAATACGGAGGATGATGGCCTTAGATCCTTAAATCATTTTCATGAACCTATTACCAATAGTGGTTTAGGGATTGTGGGTGGTACTTCTGCCATTGAATGGAGTTTGAAAACAATTGGAGCACAGGCTGGAGAAAATTCATTTTCCTGGAATGATGCACGTGAGTATTTCTTCAAAGCCTTGACTTCCCCCACCAAGGCTGAACGAGATGAATATTGGGGTAAAACTTTCCGCGCACTGGGCCACGTAATGCATTTGCTGCAGGACTCGGCCAATCCCTCCCATGTTCGTGATGATCCGCATCCCTTTGATGACGGCTTGCATGACTATATGGAAAGAAAAAGCGTTGGTTCCTATATCGGTGGAGGCATATTCAACCCCGATCCTTCCATGCTAGAACAAAGTGGTGCCACTCGTTCCGAACCGTTTTCGAACCTCTTTGATCGCAATGTTTATTCCGGGTCAAATCCCCTGGCCACATTAGGCGCAGACATAGGTGTAACGGAATATACCAATGCCAATTTTTTTTCCGATGACACGATTCCCGGGCAGGGAAGTATTTTTAATGCCGGAATTACATATCCTGCGGTCACCGAATTGGTCCCGGCCCCCATCCCTTCCCCTTACCTGACCCTTCCTCGACTAGGAAGCGCTGCATTCTCCGGTGCTCGGACAGCCAAACTTACAGGAAATCAGGCTGTAGCTAAATTTTTACTGACCAACACAAACTTGGATCTGTTAGGCCAACTCCAGTTGGATGATGTGGTGTATGATGCCTATTCCAGCCACCTCATTCCCAGAGCCGTGGGCTATTCCGCCGCCGTCCTTAATTATTTCTTTCGAGGGGATATGCCCATATTAAGACAAGAATATCTGGTAAGTGAATCTGACGAAGGTGATGAGAAACCATTTCGTGAAGTCGGAACTTTAGATGTATCAATTGAAGTTCCTTTTTCGCTAGGCTTTCAGGGAGAGATGCTTTTTTATGTCGAGCTTTCGAATGGCAACCGGCTTGAATTTGATCGATTGACATGGAATGGCACAAATCCGGTGCGGGCATTTAATTTTCCTCAAGTAGATGATTTTGTTCTTTTTGAACCAGTGCGATGGTATGTGGTTTTAAAAGGAGCGATGGGTCCAGGCAGCCAAGAGCCCGAGGCTATTGTTGGAAAAGCTGGATTAGCAATATGGATAGTTAGCCCTCTTCCCAGATAAATGCGATATGAACAAAGAGAGCGGAAATGGTTGAGATTTGTTTTTGAAAAAACCGACTGCGATTGATCGATAGCGGATTGAGGTTGTGTAGTGCTTCCCTGAGAATGAAGCCACCTAGGCTTGTTGCCTCCGAGGATGTTGTTGCGTGCTCCAATACTGAAGAGCCTGATGCGGACGTTCCTCGTTATACCAGCGCATCCATTTGTTGATCATTTGCAGGGCCTCCTTAAAACCTCTCAAATTGATGTTGCCACATACTCTTCTTTGAAACTCCGAAAGAACCCTTCAATTAACCCATTCTGCTGGGCGTATAGGGCAGGATGAATTCCTGTTGGAGACGATAGTCTTGACACGCTTGGCGAAACCACTGGCTCTGAAAGATAAGGCCGTTATCACTCCGCAAGGCCGGCGTGCGCCCGAAAGACGGAGAGTCTTGAAGCGTGCCAAACACGCCGCCTCCAAAACTCGTTCAGCTTCCTTAGATAGATCGCGCAAGACACACTTATACCCAATGAATTCCCGATCTTGACAATCAATCAACGCGATCAAATGGCTGCGCTGCAAGTGGTCCACTAAGGCATCAGAGGCTTGGCGTGGATTGCGATGGGCTGACACGGACCGATGAAGTGAGACCGCACGACCGTCAAAACCTGTCAGGCTTTTCGTTCCGAGATGTCCGGCAGACTCGCCTCACGCGTCGGACATCTCCCACCAAAATGTTAGAGCATCAACGCCTCCCATAACACGTCATTCTCCACGACGAGATCGCCAATCTTTTGTTTTCGTTTTTTTGATCTGCTAGTCCTTCAACGCGTTCTCATCTTTGGACCGCCGCAACTCACTTTCGGCGGCTAGAAGAAATTGGCCCTACCAGTTTTCAGCTTTGGCTACCGTTAACCCGTGTTGTTGGGCGGCTTCTACCAGTGATGTTTCCCCTTTCAGTACCCGTAAGAATAAGGACGGTTCGACGCTGTCCAGCGTTCAATCGAGTCCACTTTTGTCTGTCCCATAGGCTCCCTTCTTTAAGCTGATGTTGTGTCTTGACGGTAGTGTCATTTTCAAAGGGAGCAGTATCTCGCATCGCGTCGAGGGTTTTTTTTGCTCTACGAATTGAAAAATGGACGATAAATTATGATCGATAGAACGTTTCAAAAGGGCAAGGAAAATCTTTGTCCTTAGTCTACGCCATTCACCACCCGCTGTATTTTTGTCTGACGTGACGCCCAAATGCTTGTATCAGGGGGAGAGCCATCCTCTAGGGCATTATCTGACTAGGAAATTTAAATCATCAGTGGCGTTGCAAATTCACCCCGGTTTCTAATTTAACTTCAAAATTCCCCGTTAGTTTGCTGCGGGGTCCTCTGTCTTGGGTACCCTCATGAGGGAGGGGTGACCCCTCAATCTAAAGATCCCGTCCGGAAGCGTTCTCCTTGTGCGTGGCAAATCCATTATCCTATTGGCTTGCCGGGCACGTACCGCAACGCTCTGTGGGAGGCAGCAGTGCCCCAGATTATCACAGAGCCAGCGGGAAGCGTCGAAGAGCGGTCTCCCCTTGAAATGGAAGTCCTGGACACAGACAAGAATCCCATTCCTGTGCTCTGGAGTGCTCATCCCAGGGGAGCGCCAGAGTGCATGGTACAACTATTCAAACGGATGACCGCCCGGGCAGTCGTCTGACGGCGGCCTGCAAGCAAGCAGGAACTGTGGTGGGGAGGCGAATTTTGGTCAGAGGGGCCTACGTTGCCACAGTAGGGGACCGAGCCATTGGGAAAATGGGGGGAAACGATGTTTAACCGCAAGGTTACCTAAAAGAGAACCTTCAGCCGCTTAGGCTCTTTTCACTCTTTGATACCCCGTAAGCTTGCTGCGGGGTTCTTCATTGACCATTCGTCTGAGAAGGCCTTATCTTGCTCAGAGTGACTGTGAAAGGTGCTCTATAGATTAGGTGGAGATTTGCGGACGGCTTGGAGAGGATAAATTTTGAACCGATTTCTTTGTCTTGTCATAAGTTTTGGATTTTGGGCTCTGAGCAATCTCATGCCTCTCACACTCGTTGCGGCTGAAGATCCGGAGGAAGCGCCCCGGTTGCCGTTGGCGATGGAGGTGTTTGTAAAGAAGCCCGGCAAACATCTGTATGAACTGCATGTTCATTTAACCAATATAAGTGATGAACCGGTCAGCGTTGATGTTCGGGATTTGCCATGGAATCCCACGGATGGGTCGACCTGGCTCTCGGCCACCCGTTTGGATGCGAACAAGAGTCCTATCAAGCAGAACCTTCCTATTGGGAGGTTCGGATCACAAATGGTTCCGCTGGTGCCGGGGGAATCGATTCAGAATAGGGTGGCATTAAATCCCCGGATTCCTTCCTTGTTAGATGATATTGAGCAAGCTGGGGTGCAATTACAGTGGGACTGTCCTCCGTCCAACCTCAAGTTTGTGTGCAAACCCGGTTCCCCCAATACCCTTATCATTCCCAAGGGCGATCCCGGCCAACCGGATGTGTATGCCATTGATCACCAAGCCTGTCTGGTACTGGAACGCCGTATTGGTCTCATTGATATTCCTGAAGGGCATGATGTGCTGTTTCTCCTTGCCTCCGAATCCATCATGACGGATCTGGAAAGAATGACTTCGTTGCTTCTTGAGGTGGAGGACTATGTTCAGCGCTGTCATCCGAGCTGGACGAACAGTTGGGCGGTGAGTTTTGTGACCGATAAGAAGTTCGCGGGATTTCTGAGTGAGGGGGAGAACCGGCGTTATTTTGCAGAAGGCCTCTGGCAAGAGGCGAATATCGGGCAGTACTCCAGTCAAATCCGCACCTTATTCCGATTTCAGTGGATTAAGAAACGAGCCGATACCGTCTATCTTTCTCTTTTTCCCTTCCAACAACAGAAGGATACCTAAATATAAGATTAGAGTTCGATTCTTCTGCTGACAGCTCGATTGTCCATTCTCCTTCGGCCCAGCTCCGGACAAACCCTTCGAGTGCCGGGTCGGACCTTGTCCTCAGTAGGAACGGGTGCTAGTCAGTTGTCCTGCCCGTTTCTGTTTTATGCCTCCTCGCTGAATTCCATAAATCCTATTTCCGAAAGCAAGCGCTGAAGCCTTTCCTGGTTTTTGGGGAGCGTGACATTAGTTCGGTGGAATTCCCGGCGGACGGGATAGTGTTTGCGAAGTTCATCAAAGCGACGAG
>JAGQKG010000196.1 GCA_020430245.1 Nitrospira sp. | reverse complement strand
GAAGGCATATTTGGCAGCGGTGACGAACACGCAGGGAGTTTTGGGCATCGAATGATGCAGCCGATTGCGAAAATGAGCCGATCTTTTCTGGGAGGAATAGTTGCTCAGGAGTCGGTTGCCTCCAGCCCTCCTGCCATGGTGGATCGTGTTGAACCGGAAAGGGATGATTCTCGTCGGGGGAACTCATCCAGCAAGATGGATTCTACACTCCAATTGTTGGTTGAACACGTGGAGAAAAAGTCAACCTTAGCCCAGGACATTGCGAAACATGTGACCGATGGGAAGGTATTGCTTCAAGTCTGGTTGACACATACCAATCCTGAGACCTTGGAGAAGTTGAAAGAAATCGGCTTTGAATTGGTGGCTCAACCCAAGACGGGAAATCTTGTGATCGGGAGGCTGTCCGTTGGAAAATTGAAAGCCTTCTCAAAATTATCCGTCGTGCGGTATGTCACGCTGCAACGGGCCCCAGCATAAATTGATGTGTTAGGTTTCAGACGGCTCAGTTTCAGAGCTGAGCCGTCTAATTTTGACTTGGTAGCAGAAACCTATCTTTTGGGAAAAACCCTACCAAGCGGTTCGGACGGCATATTGGGTAATGAGTGGATCAGGAGTCAGGATGGTCAGTTCATGTTGGATAGCCTGGCAAATGAGCATGCGGTCAAATGGGTCCTTATGAAGAGCAGGAAGTTTCGACAGGTGCCCGGTTGCGGCTTCTTCGAGGGCAAGTGTGCTGATACCATGGCGCTCCCGCTGTTGAGGGATGAATTGATCCACTGGTGTGGGAAGGGAAATCCTACCCAGAGAGTATTTCACCAGAATTTCCCAAACGGAAATGGCACTCAGCAAAATTTCATGCGAGGGGTCGGAAAATATCTCCCGACTCACCAGCGAAAGGGCCTTGTCGTCTGAAATGATCCACAGAAATGTGCAGGTATCCAGCAGAACCTTCACTCGGATTGTCCGGAAAATGCCATGAGCAGGTCATCGGTGAGAGGCTCAAAAAAGCTGTCAGGAACGGTGAATTGGCCTTTGGCTAAGCCAATTGGTCGTTGGCGTGAGAGAGGCGTTGGTAACCCTCTGATTTCGGCCACCGGTTCATTGTGCTTACACAAAAGGATCGTTTCTCCCTTTTTAAGTTTGTCCAGATAACGGGACAAGTGTGTCTTGGCTTCGTGAATATTGAGTTTTATCATAGTTTAAAAATAAACTAAAAATTGAACTAAGTCAATTCCGGCCCATTGGTTGAATGCTTTGTGCGGTAGATGTCAGAAATTTTAAAATCGTTCTGCACGTAATCCTTTATGTGCGACTTATCGCCCACTTAAACTCATGTTTATTTCAATCAGAAATAGCTAAAACGGGACTTCACCGGCGCGAAGTTTGATGAGGGCGTCTTTTACGAATTCCATGTCTTTGCTGCCGGGCTCCATGTTTTGTGCGGCGAGCGTCCAGGCGGCATCGGTTTCCTGGCGGCGATTCAAATACCACAAGGCTAGGCCCCGATACCAATTGACGGCGGGTTGATTGGGAAGGTCAGACAGGACAATGTCAAAATGTGTGAGAGCCTGCTTGAATATTTCCGGATCGTCAATTTGACGGGTTTCGATCTGGATGACTCCTAAATTGTAGTGAGCTTCATGCTGCTTTGGGTCCAGCTCTAAAACTTTTTCCCAGGCCTTTTTCGCTTCAGGGATACGATTTAATGCCTGATAGGATCGTCCCGCCATGATTTGGCCCTGCAGGTCATCAGGATTCTCTTTAAGGCGTTTCTCCAGTTTGGCGACCATCTCCATCGGATTCGGGCCTCCGCCCATTTGGGCTTCGACGGCCATCAATTTTTGTGCAGCCTTGAACTGAAGCGCCCCGTAAATGCCGATGGAGGCAAGCAGGACCACCAGGACCGAGGCGAGAGTTGGAACCCAATGTACGCGTTTAGAGATCCCCGATTGCTGTTCCCTGGTTTCATCGTGAACCACGTCATTGAAGGTGTCCAGGCGGTCTAACAGACTGAGCAGACGGCGTTCGTCCGTGGCTTTCAAGCGTTCGTAATCGGACGGATCCATTCTTCCCTGGGAGAGTTCCATTTCGAGGTCCTGTAGGGAACGGACCACTGTTTCTCGTTCGATTTGAAGGTCTAGGAGTTCCTGAGCCCGGTCATCGTCCAGGCCAAAAGAGACGGGAGAAGGATCCCGCCGCCAAAACGGAAGGGTAAGGGAGACAAGTACGATCCCCAGAATGATCACAAACGGAATCACGAAAATGGCGAAAGTCGACATACGGGTTTGAGACTATTCAGGACTTGAGTTCACGCTCGATACGTTTTCGAGCCTGATCATCCAAGGGCGATTCAGGTTGGGTGGGTGGAGTGGGTGTATCACGTACCCAGTGGGTGACTTCCTTGTAGAGAAAAAATCCTCCGACGAGCAGAAGCAGAAACGGCGACACCCAGATGAGCCAATTGACACCATGTTTAGGGGGCTCCATGAGAATATAGTCGCCGTACCGGCTGAGGAAATAGGCACGAATCTCTTCCGTGCTGTGCCCCAGGGCGATGCGATCGCGAATCACTCCCCGCATTTGTTGGGCCAGCGGGGCACCCGATTCCCAAATATTCTCCGTTTGGCAGACCGTGCAGCGAAGCGTTTTGGCAATTTCCCGAACCTGAATATCCACGTCCGATTCGTCCTGCACGGCAGCGAATAGCGGAAGGGGAATCGTCAATAGCGCCGCAAGGCACCAAGAAAGTCGGATGGGCATTAGGACGTCGTGGTCGTGGTGGGTTGAGCATTGAGCAACGGGGCAATGACTTTTTGTGTGATGTTGGTGTACACCTCACCGGTGATCGGGCCGACCCATTTATGACGGATTTTCCCCTGTTGATCAATCACGAAAGTTTCGGGTACCCCATAGACCCCGTAATCAATGGCCAATTGTCCTTTGAGGTCACGGACATGGGAAAACGTTGAGCCGTATTCCTGTAAATATTTTTGAGCATCCGGTAATTCGTCTTGATAATTTACGCCCAGCATCACGAAGTCGGGATTATCTTTAAAGAGTTGATGGAGCTGTAGGATGCTTTCGTGCTCCACCTTGCATTCATAACACCATGACGCCCAGAAATTGAGCAGGACCACTTTCCCCTTGAATTGTTCCAAAGAGATCGTTTGTCCCGTTTCAACGTCCGGTCCCTCAAAGTTGGGTGCTTCAGTCTCAATCAGGACGGTGGGAATGTGTCGTGGGTCTCCCCAGAGCCCCTGGTAAAACAAGGCAAACAATCCTAACAGGCTAAGGATGAGGGTTATTTGCCAGCCTTTGCTCATTCTTCTTTCTTTCGGGGGCGGAGGATATTCAAAATCACGCCGAGGCCCATGATGACACCGCCTCCCCATACCCACAGAACCAGCGGATTGAGCACGCCGCGTGCGACGGCCACACCGTCCTCGGACACTTCAGGCATGGTCAGAAAGACGTGCCCCATGTTGGTGGCATAAATGGCCGATTCCGTGGTAGGCGTTTGGGTAGCCGAATAGATTCGCTTTTGGGGTCGAAGTTCCGTAACCAGATCCTCTCCCTTAAACACTTGAAAGACGCCTTCCTGCGCATTCCAATTCCCGCCGGCCACTTCATGAATTTTTGTTAGTTTCATCCGATAGTCCCCGATCGCGAATTCGTCTCCCACGCGCATCGAGACGACTTTTTCCGTTTGATACACGGTTGAGGCAATGATGCCCACGACTAAGACGAGGACCCCGATATGGGTGAGCATGCTGGCATAGCGCCGTTGGTTGGCGGTAAAAGCCGCCAGACTTCCCTGGAAGATGTTACTTCCGTTCCGCTGCGCATACAGTTGTGAAATTTTTCCAAAGTCCAGGACGATCGCCATGCCGGCGAATGTCACCACATAGCCTCCAGCCAGGGCATAGAGATTATGAATGCCGGTCACAAACAGCAGGACAACGATGACTGCTCCTGCAAGCAGTGGTGTGGAGAAACTTTTTTTCAGGCTCGCGACCGACGCTTTGCGCCAGGGGATATAGGGGCCGACACCCATGAGAAATAACAGGCCAAGGGCAATGGGCATAAACACCGCATTGTAATACGGGGGTCCGACGGTCACTTTGGCGTTCTGCAGCGTTTCAAGGATTAATGGGTAGAGTGTGCCCAGAAAAACTGTCGCGGCAGCCACCAGAAAGAATAAATTGTTAAAGAGAAAGATCGATTCCCTGGATACCAACGAATCCATCTCGACTTGTGATTTCAATTTATTCGATCTCAGGATTAACGCGCCGAAGGCAATTCCGATGACGGTGCCGACGAAAATAAGAATATACAGACCGCGCTCAGGATCCGTGGCAAAGGAATGGACGGAAGTGAGCACGCCGCTTCGCACCAGGAAGGTCCCGATGAGAGACAAAGAAAAGGTGACGATGATGAGAAATAAATTCCAGACTTTGAACATCTTCCGCTTTTCCTGCACCAGAACCGAATGCAGGTAGGCGGTGCCCACCAGCCAGGGCATAAACGAGGCGTTTTCGACCGGATCCCAGCCCCAATACCCGCCCCAGCCTAGTTCGTAATAGGCCCAGTAGCCGCCGAGGAGGATGCCGGTCGTCAGGCACATCCAGGCAAACATGCTCCATCGCTGAGTCACCTTGATCCACTCTTCTCCCAATCGCCCCGAAAATAATGCGGCCATGGCAAAGGAAAATGGAATGGAAAACCCTACATACCCTAAATAGAGCATCGGAGGGTGCATGACCATTGCCGGGTCTTGCAGCAACGGATTCAAGTCTTTGCCATCGAGGGGAACGGGCAGGAGCCGTTCAAACGGACTGGAGAGAAAGACAATTAAACATAAAAATCCGAAGATGATGGCCGATTCCACGCCAATCAAATACGGCATGATGGCGGGTTGGGTGCGCCAATGCAGCCAGACGGCTAGTGTGCTAAAGACGGATAGTATAAAGACCCAGAGCAGGAGCGAGCCTTCATGTCCGCCCCAAACCGCTGCAACCGTATAGAAAAACGGGAGTTTCGAATTTGAATTGTTGGCGACATAGAGAACCGAGAAGTCCCGTATGATAAAGGCATAGACCAATGAGAGCATGCCCACGCCCAGTAAAACGAAGATGAGTGTGACGGCCATGCGCCCGGAACGTGCCCAATCGGGGTTGCGAGTTTTGAGAGCTAATGCGGCGCTGGCCATGCCAAAAACCGACAGTACCAAGGCCACAATGACCGAAAAATGTCCAATTTCAATGATCATGGAGAATAGCGAACAGTCTTAAGGCGAGAGGGTTTTCATGAAATCTTTTTTGGGAAGTTCCACACCGGCTCGTTTAAGTTCCATTGGCATATAGTCTTCTGAATGCTTGGCCATGATCATTGTGGAATGAAACGTCCGGCCGTCTCGCCATTGGCCTTCCACCACGGCCCCTTGTCCTTCTTTAAACAGGTCTGGAGGAATGCCCTGAAACGCGACAGGGATTGTGGCGGCGCCATCGGTGAGCTCAAACGTCAGCCCTACCGGATCGGGTTGGGTTTTGAGACTGCCTTTGACCACCATGCCACCCACACGAACTTTTTTGCTGTAGGCCTCGGCGGAAAAGGCTTTCACCTCAGAGGGAGTCACGAAGTACACAATATTTTCCCCGAAATTCCCAAACGCGAGATAGCCGAGTGAGCCGGCAACCAGGAGGATGCTGACGATGATGGCGATTTTTTTATTCTTTGTGCCCAAGGGAATCTGCCTCTGGTTCGTAAAGTTTGGATTCCTTGATCTCTTTAAATAAAACCATGACTCTTTGGCTCATGGCAAATACCATCCATCCCAACGCCATGACGGAAATCAGGTAGGCGGCGGCCACAAATCCAAAATTATTGATCAGGGCGGTATCCTGCGCCTTGAAGACTTGGGCCTGTTTGTCCCAGTGCCCAATGAGAACCAGGGTTTTCAATTCGCGAATATTTTCCAGTGGAGGACCTTGGTATTCCACTGGAAGACTGGTTGCCCCATCCACAAAATCAAACGTGGCGTTACCCTGTTCCACGTCACCCTGCAAGGTACCACTTTTAACCATCCCTTGTATCCTGACCGGTTGGGTAACCGGAGGATTGTTCAAAAGTGTTCCCATGGACAAAGTGGATAAGTGCTGTTGATAGTGCTGATAGGTCAGGATCGCGAGAAGGAGGGTTGCCCCTAGAATCAGCGCCCAGCGTGTATATAACCCGGTCATGGAGTCGTCTGAGAAAAATGGGTCTGACTGAGAAAGCGACCTTTTTTGGCATGCAATAAGTCAGTCAAGTACAAAATTTGAGTGCGGACCATCACCATATAGGCAAATAATAACCAACAGCCGATGCTCATCAATGTGAGGGGGACCAGAATGTCTTCCGAAATACTGACTCCTCTAGTGGAAAACGACATGGGTTGGTGGAGTGTTCTCCACCATTCCACCGAAAATTTTATGATGGGCAGATCAATGCCTCCGACAATCGCCAGAATAGCTGCGTAGCGGCCTCCCTGTACAGAGTCATCCACGAGGCGCCGAAGCATGATGTACCCCCCTAATATCAGGAGGAGCACGGTAAACGAGACGAGTCGGGGATCCCAGGTCCACCAGGTATTCCAGGTGGGTTTCGCCCATATTGAACCCGTGATAAGGGCCAAGGCCGTAAAGAGTGCACAAATACTGGCCGAGGCCTGGCACATATTATC
>JAGQKG010000195.1 GCA_020430245.1 Nitrospira sp. | reverse complement strand
CAACCTTGAAATGGATTTTTTCAGCACGGACAATGTACAGGGATTCGGTTTGCTGCAACGTGAGGAAAAATTTTCTGGCTACGAAGATCTAGGGGCGCATTATGAACAACGTCCAAGCGCCTGGGTCGAACCACAGGGTGACTGGGGGCAAGGAAAAGTAGTGCTCGTCCAACTGCCTACCCCCAATGAAACGCACGACAACATCGTTGCATTTTGGACACCCGTAGCACCCGTGACCCACGAGACCCCTTTAGAAATGGCCTATGATGTGAATTTTGGAAAAGCCAATCTCTCACAAAATCCGTTGGGGACCGTGGTCAACACCTTTATCGGTGACGGGAACCGAATCGGTGGCGGAAATGTTCCGCAGGCGTATCGCATCATTATCGATTTTGCCGGAGGCCCACTGAGTAAAATGCCTGCCGATGCTCCCATCAGCGGCCAGGTCACGGTGTTGGACAATAGCGACATCCTTGAACATTTTGTGGAATATCATGAGCAGATACAAGGATGGCGACTGTCTATCCTTGCCAAACCTCAAGACAAAAAGCCACTACATTTGCGGGCATTTCTCAAAACAGATGCGACAACTTTAACCGAAACCTGGACTTTCCGCCTACCCATGAATAATCACATTTTGGCAGAAGAAAAAAGTTAATGGCCCGATCCGTTGCCGAATACACCCTCTCACGAGCTTGCGATTACCTTTCGGCTATGGGAGTAGAATTAACCCGCGAAGTCACCCTACGGGCTCTAAGCTTAGTTGAGGCCGGGCTGGCTTCCGAGCAGGAAGATCCACTGGAATTTGTGATGACAAGGATCCATGATCATTTTGCCCTTCAGAATCCTGACCTTCCAACCACCGCTCCACCGATCACGCGCAGCAGCATGAGTTTTAAATCATGAAAGTTCGTGAGGGCACAATCGCCGAGGCCCAGCATGCTCTCGCCACCCCTAGACGAATACGCTGGAGAATTGCCGCAGGGCTTCGTCGTGCCCTGTTGACGGTATTAGTTCTCATTCAAGCACTTGTGGCCTCTTCTTATATGACAGCTATCCTTCCCTATCACGGGGGAAATTTGCTGGAGATGGCGATTATTGCTCTGTTTTTTGTGCTATTCGTTTGGATTTCCGTTGGATTCTGGATTGGCATGTTCGGGTTTGTTCTCCGGTGTTTCGGAGGTGATCGATTTTCCCCACTGGGGCGCCATACCGCCGCAGAGTTAAGCACTCAACCCCTATCACGAACAGCGGTGGTTATGCCGATTTACCACGAACCCATTCAACGGACATTCGGCGGGATTCGCGCGATGTATCGCTCATTAGAACAGACCGGACAGATTAACCATTTTGACTTTTTCATTCTTTCCGACAGCCGCAATCCTGACGTGTGGTTGGCCGAACAAGCTGCCTGGCATCGATTATGTAACGAATTGGGCGCGGGCGGACATCTTTTTTATCGGCGCCGGTCCTTGAACCAACATTACAAGAGTGGGAATATTGCCGACTTTCTTCGCCGCTGGGGTTCCGGCTATGAGTATATGATCGTCCTGGATGCGGATAGTCTCATGGGTGGGTCCACACTGGTCACGATGGTGCAACTCATGCAGGCTGAACCCCAAACAGGCATTCTGCAAACCAGCCCCACCTTAATCAATGCCCGTTCAATGTTCGCACGGGTCCAGCAATTCGCCAATCATATATACGGCCCACTATTTACGACAGGCCTTGCTTCTCTGCAACTTGGGGAAGCGGTCTATTGGGGCCATAACGCCATTCTTCGCACACAAGCGTTTATGGAACATGCCGCTCTGAAGCGGCTTCCCGGACCAGGACTTTTTCATGGCCCAATCCTCAGTCACGATTTTGTGGAAGCGTCATTTATGGGACGTGGCGGATATGAGGTCTGGCTGGAACCGGATCTCGCTCACAGTCATGAGGAATCCCCTCCCACGCTTGTAGATGATCTGCAACGCGATAAACGCTGGGCCAAGGGGAACTTACAGCACTTCTGGCTCATGCTGTTTGAACCGGGCTTGCGGCCTGCTCATCGCATGGCCTTCTTGAACGGGATTATGTCCTACCTGGCCTCCCCATTATGGTTGATTTTTTTGGTATTAACTACCATTGAAGCCGCACGGCTGGTGCTGTATCCCATCAATTACTTTCCGGAACCTCATAGCCTCTTTCCCCATTGGCCGGAATGGAACCCGGAATGGGCCATCATTCTGGCCAGCAGCACATTATTCCTGCTGTTTCTGCCAAAAATTCTGTCAGTGATCGATGTCATCCGAAGTGGTCGGGGTAAACAGCATGGTGGTATCGTCCGACTCCTGATGAGTGTCTTTCTGGAGATCGTAGTGTCCACCCTCCTGGCGCCCATTCGCATGCTAGCTCATAGCCGTTTTGTGTTGGAGGCGCTGCTCAACACGTCATTGCGGTGGGCCGGCCAGAATCGAACAGATGAAACTGGCTGGTCCGCTGCCATTTTAAATCAAGCGCCGGGAACGCTGATTGCCGGATCCTGGGCCGCATTCGCTTTCTGGCTTGATCAGATGTTTTTTTTCTGGTCTCTCCCAGTCGCAGGACCACTTGTCTTTGCCGCACCCATCTCCGTCTTTCTTAGTCGGGTGGGACCAGGTGAACGACTGAAGCGCTGGGGATTCTTAGAAATTCCTGAGGAACGTCATGGCTCACCTTTGCTGGATGATGTCTATGCCAGGACCTATCCTCAATTGGAGACATACACTGAACGATCTTCTCCCGCCATACAGGCTATCCTGGATCCGGTACTGAACCAGGTACATCAAGCCATGGCTCATGCGCATCGAGGTGGCAAAAAACAGGAAATGATTCTTGCGCTCCGCAAACGATGCTTTCAAAATGGTCCACACACCCTCACACAAAAAGAACTTTGTCACCTGGTACGCGACCGCGCCAGCTTGCAATGGCTGCATGAGCAGGCCTGGCAGGCTCAACCTGATTCCTACTGGGGCAAAGCTCTTCAGTATCATTTTCAACACTGACTGGATTTGCCCAGCACCTAACCATCACTGGACTATCCCCTACCATAACATCTGCCTATGCCAGCACTGCGCTTATCCGCTACCAACCATTTTCAGCTATTCTCAACTTCATTTTTTTCATCTCCACATTTGATCGCGTTGGCGGTGTGCTATGTCCCGACGACAGCGCATCGTGTTTCGTGGCAATCGAATATGGGCGCCCAGAACCAGAGTGCATCAGGAGTGACGGGAACGCCAATGCTCTCCGGCATCACGTTTAGAACCTTCATGACCAACGGCAACTCAGAGGTACATACTTTAGACGCTCGCGTGAACACTCTCCGCTTACATAAAACGTTGCCCGCAGAATCTGTGGCTCGAACACATGCCAGGTCGAGAACGGGCTTAGGTCTGGGACAATCGGATGCGTTGGCGGGGCAGGTGGAGTCTTGAGTCGTGACATTAGAGGGTCAGCCGACTGAGCCAACAATTAAACAGCCGAGCCCCTATGACCCAGCCGAAAGAATCGTACCATCGTCGATGGATCAATACAGCGACGCTCTCATTGAGTAAGGAAAATTTACGGATAGGATTTGGAACAAACAATCAGTGCGCTTCGGGTGGTTGCACCGCTCAAAATGTGAGACAGAGATTGTGAAGACGAACACATACAAGACCAAAGCGACATACTGGATACCACATGGCATTTGAGAATTTCTACTTGGGTAGAAAGACAGACTCTGCCATCAAAGACATGAGGCCACGCTTTCAACACCTGTTTCGGGTTAACACAAGAGTGGGTATGATTTTCGGATTCTCTCAGCTCGCAAACGCGGCGGATGGTCCATCCAGGAAGTACCAAGTAGCCGACGGGCGTTGAGCGAGGGATTCTCTGTCGTGATCACCGCGTATCGCCTAACGTCATCCCTCCTCACAAACCTACACCCCCGGCATCCGCAACAGTTTGCAACCTTCATGTTCCATAGCCAAAACCATTGCCCCCCATGGGGCGGGCCCCATCACAATCAGAAGACCCACTTCGCGAATTGTCTCCGAAGACCCCCTGAGCGAAAAATGTGATGATCCTCAAAAATGACGCCGCAGGGAGAAGGTGGGGTTGACAAGAAAGGCCATCCGACGGGTTACAAGGTGTGGGAATACCGACACAGATTTTTGATGGACTGAATCCCATCTCTCCAACCAATTTTTCCCCTCCGCTTTACTTCTGGGCAAATAAGAAATCGGCACCTCCGTCACACGCCAATTCTTCTGAGCCACCTTTCAGTGTGAGTTCCAATTCCAATTCAAACCCTGATTCTTCGAGTGAGATATCCTCTCAGACTTCCTGTTTAAACACCTTGTAACCGGTCCATACATCCGTCAAGGATAAACCCGTCGCAGCATTGGTTAACGCGGTGAAAATCTTGTTACCCAGAGAGGAGACGAGTGGCCAGTTTCCTTTTCATACCCCCCAAAAACCATGACCCGTAGACGACATCAGTGCACCCGGTTATCACTAGGGCCATTAGTCGATGATAATTCTCTGGACTATATTCCAAATCGGCGTCCTGCACGATTACGATGCTTCCTCTGGCATGCAGAAATCCCGTTTTCAGGGCTGCGCCTTTCCCTTGATTGTGTTGGTGAGTCAGCACTCGGACACGAGAACAATCAGCACGTGAGTCACTGAATTCTTTCTGGCTTTTTTCTTCATCCGAAGACCCCTGACCGAACCGCTTGAGGAGCCATTCGCGAGTTCCATCTGTGGACCCATCATCCACAATGATTAGTTCTTTTGGGATTTCCACATTTTGCACGCGTCCTATTTTCGTCTCAATCATTTTCCGCTCGTTGAATACGGGAATAACAATACTCACCAATCGAATTTTTTGACTTCTGTTAATTGGAAGTTTTTCCATATCTCTTTCGACAGTAGCGGCCATGGCCGCCTTTAACCATTTGCTGAAGAGATTTCAGGTAGCCATGAACGATCAGAAAACCCTTCTCAATTTCCATAAAAACAGCGCAGGATACCCCTCCGCTTGTGGAGGGGAGGAATGTGCAAAGGAGATAAAACAACACATTTGAAAGATGACTCCCGCTTGCTGGAGGGAGTTTCACTATTTTTGGGGAAATTCACTCCAATGGAAATCTCTGATTTTTGACCCGAATATCTCCCAATCATATGCTGTAGTGATTAATCTGAACAGAGGGGTCGCACCCAATTATGAATGGGTTTCTCCACGCGATCGCGATTGCTCATTGTCTCAAACACATTTCCTGTCCCATCCTATTTGTCTCATGACACACCTCACGACACCCGATCCCATGAGAAAGATTGGCTAAAAATAGCTTTATTTCAATGCGTTACAATGCCAACAAATTTGGCACTCTCCTTGCGGAATACTATGGATACATCAGAGTGGAGAAGGCAAAACTACGAGGCATGGAGGGAGTCATAATGAACATGACGTTAGCGTCACCACACCCATTAAAAAAGATATCCGGGATCGATTCCGTCACCATACTGCTCATTGATGATTCCCCGGATAATTTGATGATCCTCGGGGATATCTTAGAACGAGTTGGCTATCAGGTTGTATGTGCCGAAGATGGCGATAGAGGCATTGAACAGGCGAAACGTGTTCAACCCGATCTGATATTTATGGATCTGAAAATGCCTGGACTTGATGGATGCCAAGCCTGTGAGCGACTTCGAGCACAGGAGAATTTTCATCTAACCCCGATTATTCTCATGAGTGCGCAATCCGATAGCACAACCCGCGAGCTTGCCTTAGGAGCTGGTGCCTCTGGATTTTGGCCAAAACCCATTTCTCCAGAAAAGATTCTGAATGATCTTCCCAGTTTTTTGCGGAGGGCTCAGAGTAAAGTCGCATCTCCACCAAAATCACCTGAATTAAAACCAACCGGCCCCATTTTTTGACATCTTTGTCATAACATTCCACCATACCTACTCCTCTATACCCATTTATCCAAACGGAGAAATTCCTTATCCAGCCTTTGCGAATTCTATTTCCAATCAGCGGCATCTCAGATATTAAATGCTCATATCGCACCTTAGGTCTCATGGTACATAGACTAAAACATGGCCCGGCATCAAAATTGCTTTACCCTTCTTAAAATAAGGGATTTTCTTTGAAATGCTCTATTTTAAGATGACTTTTGAAGGGAAAATCCCACAGGAAGAGTCATTTACCAGACGCCTATTTGGCCTATCCACCTTTCACAACCTGGAGAAGGTACACATGGTTACCGATCTAAGAAAAAATTCCACTATTAACCTGTCCACTTGGGGTCAACGCGGAACGGCAGGGTTGGTTGAAGAATGGGAACCCCGAATACCCATTCCGGAAGAAAAGCAACAACCCCGTCGCCGTTCAGCCAACTCCAGTCCGAACTCAAACGAGCCGACCACGGAGAGAAAAACTCTCAAGAAGTAAGGACTCTCCCCTATAACAAGACTTGCTCAATCATCTTCATCAGTGATGTAGCCAGACATCCCCTATGGGCTTGATCTTCGGGTACAAGCTTTAAACCTTCAACCCGAATGTCATTCTCAAAACATCCCCCGTTATAAGAATCTATCGACCTTCATACTCCCTGGGAAATCTTTCCTCGGAGTCGTTGTCGAGGAGATGCCAGCCGTACCCGATAAACAGTTGAACTTATTCGACTAAACGTTGTGACACTCCTGCTCTGC
>JAGQKG010000194.1 GCA_020430245.1 Nitrospira sp. | reverse complement strand
GATGGCTGTCGTTTAAACCGTCCAATGGTTCAGATGATTCAGGCGCAGGGTTGGACCGTTTCCGCACTCGAAAACTTTTATCTTCCCGGCGTTCCGAAGCCTTTCGCCTATTTTTCTCAGGGGATGGCGGTGAAGGCCTGATGGTCTAGGTACGCCCTTCCATTTTCCTTGATTTCTTAATACATTGAAGTTGGTGCTCATGAGGGCGTTGTCGGTCTTTCTGCCCCTTCACCTGGTCTGATGGCTGAGAGTGTATAGATGGTAAATCAACGGGTTCCTGTCTGGTTGAGCGTCTGTGTGGCCATTGCGGGGCTTTTCCCCTTGCAAGGGTTTCTGGGCGTTTCTCACTCCTCTGCAGAGGTGACTGGTACCTCCCAAGCGGATTCATCTCCTGTTCAGGATTCCGCTGAAGCGCATATGCGGTTGGGGATTGATTTTTTCCTGACGGATGAACTGGATGTGGCCATTGAGGAATTTCGGGAGGCTACTCGGCAGCATCCTGGTTATTCGGATGCCTATCATAATCTTGGAGTGGCTCTGGCCAAAACGGGGGATTTAGAAGGGACCATTGCGGCCTGGTCGCAAGCGGAGCGTTTGGATGTTCAGACGGCCTCATGGCGGTATCACCTGTCAGCCCTGGTTTCGTATAACTATGGCATATCCCTGGTACGAGATGGTCGGCTTGGGCAGGCCATAGCACAATGGCGGGAAGCCCTTCGCCTGCAACCTGATTTTTTCGAAGCCCATTATGCCTTGGGATTGGGGTATTTGGCCGCAGGGGATCCTGTACAAGCTGTGGCCCATTTTCAAGAGACGCTTCAGGACGCCTCCCATTGGGCGCATGCCTATGAAGCGTTGGGATTGGCCTATTATGCCTCACATGAAAATGTTCTGGCCGAACAGGCTTGGAAACGAGCGTTGGTTTTGGAGCCAAATGTCTCCACGGTCCATGCCAATTTGGGATTACTCCGTTTGCAAGAGGGGAATTATCAAGAGGCGATCGGACATTCCCGGTATGCATTGACGCTTCAGCCTGACCTTGTGGCCGCGCACTACAATCTCGGTGTGGCGTTGATTGCCAAAGGAGAGGAGTTAGGCAGTGTTCCTTCACTGGAAAGGGCCATTTCTCTCGATCCCCGATTGACTTCAGCGAGATTGCTGCTTGGTGTCGTGTGGAGTCGGATAGGGAATTGGGCGCAGGCCGCCTCCCTTTGGCGAGAGGCATTACGCCAGGATCCTTTTGCCAAAGATGGGGTGTGGCTCCATTACAATTTAGGACTCGCTTTGGTTGCAATGGGACTTGTCGACGAGGCGGCGGCAGAATTTGGTGTGGTGACTAGGCAACACCCTAAATGGGGTCCGGGGTGGTCTCAGTTGGGCTCGGCGCTTATGGCCGCGCGACAGTGGGAAAAGGCGGTAGTCGCCTTGGAAACCGCTGGTCGGTTGCAACCGGAATGGGCACACCTCCATTTTGCCATTGGTAAAGCCGCTACTGAAGCAGGGAGGTTGCCTCAGGCTGTCGCGGCCTTTCAACGAGCGGTCGAGCTAGAGCCTCAATTTGTTGACGCATGGTTTCATTTGGGTGTGGTGCTTCGTGCTCAGAACCGGACTGGGGATGCGGTCGAGCCGTTCCGTCTGGCGGCAGAAGGCGGATCGGGCGAAGCCCAAAGCTTATTGGCTTCGATGTATGCTAATGGGAGTGGTGTGGATCGCAACATACCTTTGGCCATGTTATGGTGGTTTCGGAGTAGTCAGGCCTCGAGGTCTGATTCGCTCATCCAAACGGCCAAAGAGCAGCTTTCGCAATTCCGTCGGGGCCTTCATCGACATCTCTTTTCTCCCAACGACCGGCAGGAAGTGTTAACCGGCTTTGGGCTCATTCGGGAAGAACTTCACCGTTTCGCTCCTCACCATCGCGTGTTCTCTCAGGTGGACAATAAAGAAGTGACCTGGGATCATCTGTCTCCGACTGAGCCGGTTGTCGTATGGGTGATCGATCAGGCCTTGGCCTGGGATCAGTCTGCCCCGCACACACTTCATGCCTGGTATGTGGATGGAGAGCGTCGTCGGTTGGTTCCAGCAGATCCTCTGATCCGAAATTATTTTCTGCAAACGGCGAAAGAAGGAGATCCCTTTTCCTGTCGGGTCGTTCGAACCTTTGCCACCGATCCGGCCGAGCGCATTCCAGGAGACTGGCAATTGGCGGCAAAGGGTTGTGCCGACCAGACCGTCATGCCGGGATTGTAATTCCGAACCAATTTTTATCTATAGGAATGGGAATTTTCTGAATCCTCTATTGAGGTAGAACATCTATGACGGATCGATCGAAGGCCTTGCCGTTGGCCTTCGCATTTTCACTATTGAGCACAATGATGGCCTTTAGCCTCTCGTCCCTTGTTCCCCAGGGAGAACGCTGGTTGACCGATTGGCAACTGGCTCACATGACTCCTGGACCTATCGATCCTTCCTTAGTGTTGGTGACCGTAACAGAGAACAGGAGCTCGGTATGGTGTGGGGAAGGACAATGGAACCTTTCCGTGTTGGAGTCCACTGTGTTGGCTCTTCATGAGGCTGGAGCCGCTGTCATTTTCCCATCAATTGATGTGTCACCGCCGATAACCTCGGAATGTGGTGGGTTACCGGGACTGGTTCGGTTGGCTGAAGTGACCAAACGGGTTGGTTCTGTGGTCTACCCTGACTCGGTTCCTCCCGCCCTAGCGGATGCTGCAGCCGCCTTAGGGACCCTAGCCTTGATACCTGATGAAGACGGGGTTTTTTTTTTTTTTTAGTCCTCTTCCCCCTTTGCTGGTCGATCACTGCATCCTCCGATCGGTGTATTAATCGCCTCGTTGGTTTCGGAGACGTCCACAGCCATGAAACCGAAGGCCCACGACCTTCAATTCCGGTTTGTGGATTTTTGGGAGACTTCACCCTTCCCCAGGTATGAATTTGCGGACGTGTGGAACAACATTCAGAGTAACGATCGCGATCAATTAACGAAGTTGTTTCGAGGAAAAGTGGTGATGCTTTTTTCTCTTGTGTCGCAAAAACCAACTCTTTCACCCCCGTGGGAAATGGCTGTGCCGGAAGCATTCCTTCATGCCCTGTTAAGCAACGCAGTGCTGACCAACGGGTGGGTCTCTCAGCCACCTGTGTGGGTGGCCTTTCTTGTGACGGGGAGCGCAGGGATGCTCTTTGCCTTTTTCCTTCTTCGAGGGACGTCTATGACCCGTTTGGGGATGATGAGCCTAGCCGGTATTCTTCTGGCGGGGCTTGCTCTGCTGTGGGGACTTCACCGCGGTTGGGTCTGGCCGGTCTTGAGTACAGGACTGGCTGTAGGTATGACCATCGGGGGAACGCTGACTTGGCGGGTGTCCAGGTCCCGGTCGATGATCCGAAGGCAGATTTCTCAGGGACGGCAGCGGCTACAACAATTAGAAACGGAGCTGGCGGAAAAACAGCAAGATGTCCGGGAACTCGAAGCTCACTTGCATGTGGCGCAGGACCATGTACACCAGTCGGCAACGGTCATTGAGGGATTAGAGAATCGGCAAGGAGGGGTATCTCGCCAATTGGAGATTTCTCAATCAGAGATAGAAGAAACCCGTCGACAGATTGGCCGATTGCAGGTGGAGTTGGATGATCTTCGTCGGCAGGCGCCGGCCATGCAGCAGGCCGACCTTCAGATGCCTGAATCCCACGAGAATCAGACCTTACTTCAAGAATGTGAGTTGCGACATATTCTGACCCGTGATCCTTTGGTTCTTCGCGTGTTTCAGGATCTAAAAAAAGCGGCGGGTACCCAGAGCCCCATTCTCCTGTTGGGGGAAACGGGAACGGGCAAAGAGGTGTTTGCTCGTGCGGCACATGCGTTGAGTTCCCGGCATCGCGGGCCCTTTGTGTCGGTGAATATGGCAGCTATCCGGTCGGAATTATTCGAAGGGGAATTGTTCGGCCATGTGAAAGGCGCTTTTACCGGAGCGGTCGGCCGTGAGGGCTATATTGAAACGGCGAATGGCGGAACCCTCTTTTTGGATGAGGTGGGGGAACTGCCATCCGACCTGCAAGCCAAGTTACTGCGGTTTTTAGAAGACGGGTCATTTCAACGGGTTGGAGAAAGCCGGCTAACCCAGGTGGATGTGCGAATTATCGCGGCGACGAACTGCAATCTTCAACAGGATGTGGAAGCCGGCCGATACCGGGAAGATTTATATTACCGGCTACGAAGTATTGTGTTGACCCTGCCTCCCCTCCGGGAACGGGGGAAGGAAGACTGCCTCCTGTTGGCTCAATCCTTTCTACAGCATTTTGCCGGGCAACAGGGTCGAATGGATCTGGCGTTCACGCAAGGTGCGCTGGAGGCAATCATAGCCTATCGATGGCCGGGCAATATTCGAGAACTTCGACAAACCATGGCCCAAGCGGTGGCCTTGACCAACGGCTCCCTCATTACCGAAGCAGATTTGCATCTCAGTAGCCCGGCCATGTCATGCGTGAAAGATGAGGGGCATGGTCGGATGGAACTGGAACGAACGGAGGATGACTTGGTGTTGGAATGCCTGCGTCGGCATGAATTTGATATGCAGGCGACAGCCAAGGCTTTAGGGAGGGATCGCAGCACGATCACTCAACGATTGAAAGGTCTCGGATTTCAAGCGTTAGTCGCCTATCATGGAAATATTGAAGCGGCCGCGCATTCGCTGGCCGGGAATGAGACGATGACGCGAATGGTAGAAAGACGGTTGCGGGAGTATTCAAAAAATTTACTTCCTGCTTCCAAACACTATTCGTCTGTTGAAGAGGCGGTTGCTGACTGCCGGAAACGGTTTCGCAACCTTCCTGAGCGCCATTTTCCGGCAGTCGAACAGTTGGTGCGCCAGCGTTTTATGATGCCGGAACAAATTTCAATGCCGCGGAATTAATGCAATACCGTAATCCAGTCGGCTGTGGGCCATCGTCAAAGACGTGTCCTTGGTGGCCGCCACATCGGGCACAGTGAACTTCCGTCCGGGGATAAATAATTTTCCAATCGGTCCGGGTTTCGACCACTTTTTCTGAAATCGGTTGCCAAAAACTTGGCCACCCGGTTCCGCTGTCAAATTTCGTGGCGGAAGAAAAGAGCGGCAGCTCACAGCCCGCGCATTGGTAGATGCCTTTGGCTTTACTCTGGTGGTACTCATTGGTAAAGGGCGGTTCGGTGTCCTCATGGCGTAAGACCCGATATTGCATGGGGGTTAAGAGCGCCTTCCACTCTTCATCCGTTTTCGTGATTTTAATGATGTCTGACTCCCCGGTTGAGGGATTGGGAGCGGCCAAAGCCACGCCGAGGGTTTTAGCAAGAATTCCGAAGCCCAATGCCACGCCGATTTTCATAAGATTTCTCCTGTTTATGTTCACGTGTATAGACATCTGCTATCCCTCCTCCGAGCTGAGATGGTGGAGATGCTCCCGTATTCCATTCAACCTGATATACTGTAACAGTCTTGCCACAGTAAAAAAAATTACAGAGTTGGTGATGAGGCCTTTGACTGAAAGAAGGAAAATTTTTACACTATAGACAAGTCAAAGAAAAGGAGGTTTGACTCGGGATTTCGTCATCGGAAAAACAGACTGAAACGTGTTGGGTACTTCACAGATTCAACGAACTGCCAAAGAAGGAGAGTCTATGGACGAACGCACGATGGATGTAAAAATTGAGAGCCGGAACGTTGGCATGACCCCTCGGTGGAAAGCAGAAATTGAGCGACGGACCGAGGCGTTACAGACGGATACCATTCGCATCATTCATGCCCGTGTCACCCTCACTAAAAATGCCCACCATAAAAAAGGAGCCGATAACGCGGAGGCGCTCGTCGTCATGACGCTTCCTCGGCGTCGGACGGTGACCGCCAGAAAAGAATCAAAGACCTTTGAAGAAGCGATTCGCTCAGCCTTTCAGGCGATCGAGCATGAACTGGATAAAATTGAAGAAAAGCGGTTGGCCAGAAATGCTAAGGCCATGGCCAAAAAGACCGAAAAAACGATGCTGCTGACTGCTGTCTGACGACAGGCTTTATTGAGAGTCATTGGGGGGAGGCGTTCTGTCCCCCCCATGACCTTCTTCTCATTCTGTCCTGGGCCTTTCTTGAATCCTCAAATTTGTAACATTTTCGCAAAAAATCGAGCTTTCTTTTGACCTTTTCCCTTGACCTACCGCTTCTTTCGATGAGCCGGCCTTCTGAGGATTGGAATAATTTGCTCTCTAAAAGGTGAGAGTCTCCCCAAAGAAGGCATGGGGCGAAAATAACCAATTCCAGAAAAGGAAGGGGAAAGGTGAAGGATTTTTATGACTTACTCAGGAAGATGAAGCAGTTCTTTGCCAGCGTCCATAATTGCGGTGAGCCGCTCGGGAGTTTTGGCTTCGCCATAACATCGGATGAGAGATTCGGTTCCAGATAGTCGAAAAAGATACCAGGAGTCATCCTGGAGGATGAGCTTACAGCCATCCAGTTTATTCATATGGATGACCTCCATTCCGGCAAATACGGAAGGTGGATGCTCAATCACCCGCTTGACCTGTTCCATGAGATGTTCGCTGATAGGCAGATCCTGTCGTGTCGTGAACGTGGTTCCGACTCGTTTAAAGAGGTCTTTCAGTAAATCCTGAATGGTCTGTCCGGTAAAGGCCACCATCTCCGCGACCAATGCCCCGGCCAAGATCCCGTCTGTTTCCGGTACATGGCCACCTATGGACATTCCGGCGCTTTCTTCCCCGCCAAAGACGACTTCCCCTTTCGCGA
>JAGQKG010000193.1 GCA_020430245.1 Nitrospira sp. | reverse complement strand
TCCTTCAATATGCGACCGAGCTAAATTTTGAAAGGTCGCCTTGCCACGAAAAACCCGTGGTGCCCAGTCTGCCTTTGGATACAAGGATGCCAACGTGCCAAAGAGCCATGTCCGCATGCTGGAAGGAAGGAACCCACGTATTTGCTCCTCGCGATAATCGAACATATATCGACGATATCCGCAAAAAAATTCATCTCCCCCATCACCGGACAGGGCCACGGTGACATGCTCCCGTGCCAGCTTGGAGACATAATAAGTGGGCACCGCTGAGGAATCCGCAAACGGCTCATCATAAAACCAGGCTAATTTTTCAGTAATCCCCACAGCATCAGGTTTCACGATTTCTTCATAATGCCGCGTATGGTATTGCTGAGCGACTTCTCTGGCGAATTCCACCTCATTGAAATCTTTTTCCTGAAATCCGATGGATGTCGTCACCACAGGCTCTCCAGTGATTTGGCTCATCAACGCCACCACAGAGGAGGAATCAATCCCGCCTGATAAAAAGGCCCCCAAAGGCACCTCGCTGATTAATCTGAGTTGAACGGCCTCCCGAAGAACCGGCACAATCTGATCACACCATTGAGCTTCGGACCGCTCCTCTGGGTGTGAGAAATCGATATCCCAATACTCACACTCGCGAAGACCTTTGGGAGAGACCACCAGATAATGTCCCGGTCGTACCTTTTTTATTGATTGAAAAATCGATTTGGGTGCAGGAACATATAGCAAGGAGAAGTAATCGGATAGAGCCTCAAGATCGATTTCTCTCTTGATGCCAGGTATAGCCAATAACGCTTTCATCTCTGAACCAAACGCCAATCGGGCCCCATCAAAACTATAAAAGAGAGGCTTTTTCCCCACCCGATCTCTTGCCAAAATCACGGAACGATTCGGACGATCCCAAATGGCCAAGGCAAACATACCGCGTAAGGACCGAAAACACGCCTCCCCTTGTTCTTCATACAGATGGACAATGACCTCGGTATCAGAACGAGTCTTAAAAACATGTCCTTTCTTCTCTAAGTAATCCCTCAGTTCCCGAAAATTGTAAATTTCACCATTAAAGGCTACCCAAATAGATTGGTCTTCATTGCAAAGGGGTTGGTGCCCGCCTTCTACATCAATAATGGAAAGGCGCCGATGAGCCAAACCCACAGGCCCATCGAAAAAGAACCCTTCATCGTCCGGACCACGATGCACCAAGGTATCCGCCATATTTTTCAGGATGGAGGTCGAAACAGGTTCTCCGGATCCAATATTGAACAATCCACAAATCCCGCACATAACGATTCGTTCCCTCAGTTTAAACCGTAATGGAATTCAAATTACTACGGAGTCTGTAGCTTAGGAACCAACAAGACTATTGTTCTCCACATTGGGCATTCCCATAAAAACGGGAATCCAGTGCGATGCTTGCTTTTCAGGATCCCCGCCTCCGCGGGCATGACGAATTGGTTGAAGACGTTGTACACTTAACTAGGGACTCCTTAGTAGCCCTATACTGACACCGCCTTAGGTTGAGAAAACGAGGAGGCCTAGGATTTCCCCACTAACCCGTCATACACCTGAAGGTAGCGCTCCACCATGGCCCGCATAGAAAATTCTTTTTCGACTCGCTTTCTCCCTGCCACCCCATGACTTCGCATCAATCCTCTGTCTTGAAGATACGCCGATAAAGCCAGGCCGAGAGCTTGAGGATCTTTCGGGGGAACAAGCAAGCCAGTTTCGCCCTCCAAGACCAGCTCCGCATTCCCACCAACCCGTGTGGCGATAACCGGAAGTCCAGTGGCCATGGCCTCCAAAATGGTGTTGGAGATACCTTCAGCTTCAGAAGGCAACATAAAAATATCCATGCTCTGTAACAGACGAGGAATATCGGTTCGTGCGCCAGCCATCCACACCATATCGGTTAAATGCGAGTCGCGAACTAATAACTCAAGTTCCGTCTTTAGAGACCCATCGCCAACGATGACGACACGGACCTTATCGACTATTGCCGGGTCCATTTTTACGAGAGAGGCTAGACCTCGAATCAATGTGGCCTGATCTTTCACATGCTCCAATCGCCCCACGGTTCCAATTACAACCTGATCCCCACTGGCAAACCCATCTGGGAGTACTTCCCGTCCTTTTTGCGTATTGGAATAAAAAATTTCCGTATCAACTCCGTTATAAATTTGACTGACTTTCCTGGGGGCAATCGTCACCATATTCTGAAGCCATTGCTCAAGATCTCGACTCACAGCCACATAGTGATGAACCGCGATATCCAAAATCTTCCGAAAGATTAGAAATTTTTTGCTGGCTCCATAGGCATCATGAAGATCCCGCCCATGTTCACCATGAATACGATACGGAACGCGCGCCAATGCAGCGACTGCGGCCATCTCTAAAGTTGGCAAATTTCGAGTATGCATTATCGTCGGTTTCATATCACGAATGATGGCCCACAACTTCCCATAGACTGACCAATCCATTCCAGGTTGTTTATGGAGAGCCAGCACAGCCCCTCCCGAAGAACAAATTCGTTCTCGAAAGTCCGTAAAATCGGTTAAACACACAACGACATGCCGGTAACGCCCAGAGGGCATATGATTAATGAGATTGACTAACCCGTTTTCCAAGCCTCCCATAGCCAATCGATAGATAACATGCATGACTAATGGAGGAGAGGCCGATGCCGTCATACACCGATCAATCGAATGTTCAGGTTATCAGAGAAGCCAGCAGATTCTTCCCTTTTCAAATTCGTTTTCATACCGTCACTTCTTCAAGAATCTGTTCAAATTCTTGAAGGATGTTGGACCAATCATAATGCGCTGTCACGAACTGCCTTGCTGAACGCCCACAAGCTCTGGCACGTTCAGGATGACCTAAAAGCTTCACAACCGCATCCGCAAATTCACCGGGGTCGTCAGCTATACGTATCCCATGCTCGGTGGCCACAGCCAAACCCTGAAAAGCAGAAGTCGTACCAACCACGGGCAATTCCATCGCCATGGCTTCGAGAATTTTATTCTGGACTCCTCTGGCAATTCGCAACGGCGCCACAGCCACCATGGCCTCCGACAGATATGGACGAACATCCGGTACGGTACCAGTCACCTGAACCTGTGGCATTCGTTCCGCTATTCGTCGCAGAGCGGACACCGGATTCCGACCAACAATAAAAAACTGGGCGTGAGGAATGGCTTGATGAATTCGTGGAAGAATTTTCTGGCAAAAAAATACGGCTCCATCGATATTCGGGAAATAATCCATGGCTGCCGTGAAAACAATTATCGATTTTGTTCGTTGTACACCAGGGGCGAGGGAAAAATACTCAGAGTCCACACCATTGGGAATAACTTTCGGGAGAACTCTCTGGTTTGACCGTTTCCGAAGTACGTGAGTTTCCTCTTGGGAAATGACGAGAGATTCTTGACATGTAGTGGCCATCTCCAATTCATATTGCCCTAGACGATCCGCTTCGGCCCTATACAGCAAAGAAAGTGGAAATGATTTCATTTGGGCATAGGCTCTCCACTTCTCAGAATCCATATCGACAAAATCTATGATCTTAGGTATCGAGGACACATGCTTCACATACTCAGCCATGGGAGAAGAAAAAATTACAATGCGATCAATGGATTCTCGATCTAAAATAACATTCACTTTCTCCTGTAGAGCGGAAACGAAAAACGCCCCAAGTGACAGCGGCTGACCAACAAGAAACGCTTTTCCGATTCTCCACCACTCCTGAAACCCTTTCCGCCCAACCACCTCGACGTTACGACACATGGAACGCAACGGGTCAACATACCGCCAATCATCAGGATCATCAATTAAACAGGCTAAATAAATGGCATGATGTTGTGATAAATATTTAATGTGATGATAGGATCGTATTTTGTCACCTTTATCAGGAGGATACGGAATCCTGTGGCACAAATATAAAATATTCATATTTAAAGAAAAGGCAGACAACTCCTGCCACAAACGCCCACGATATGAGTTTGATCTGCTAACAACTCTTTGAACATTGCTCTCCTTATTGTATCTGATTCGACCACTCAGGGAAGATACTTGATAAGAAAGGGTCCCAACCGATTGGCTATAGGTAAGGGCAGACGCTTCCACAATGCAATAAATGGCTGGAGTTTGGGATTTGAGGGATTGACGTTAGGAATTGCTCCCCCTTTCGGCAAAAAGTATTGATACGGCAGAGCCCGCGGTTCAAATCCCCAATGACGCTTAAAATGGAATGGTCCAGTCTCCAGCTTGCTTCGACCAAAATCAAAGACCTTATACCCATGCTCCCATCCAAAACGCATGAGCTCCCAATACATAAAATCGTAAATAGCGTATCGCTGATATTCCGAAAGCCCTCCCCCATAATAGGGCATCACGCGGTCTTGATGGAAAAATGTCATGACGGCCGCCACAATTTTGTCTTCATAACTAACAGTGAGGATTTTGCATTGTTCTCCTAATTCTTGGAACAAATGCTTAAAGTAGACAAAAGGAAAGGCCGGGGTTCCCAAATTTCTTAAACTTGAGGAATACACAAAATAAAAGTCTTGGAGTAGTTCAGCCCCTCCCACTTTTGACTGCAAACCATGGTTAATCCCCTGCCGAATCATCCGTCGTTGCTTCCGGGGAATGGCTGCCATGTTTTTTTCTTCGCCGTCAAAGATCTCTCGAATAAAGGTAAAATACAGATCTTTAGTCGGAAGTGCCTCATCAAGTTTTTCCATTTGACGAAATTCAAGAGAATCCACCTTGTTTTCTACCGCCAGCTCTTTGGCAACATTCAAAAGTTTTTTAGTAACCTCGGGACTTTCCGACGCCAATCCCCCATAGACCCCAAAGGGAACCGACACCATCACATGCCCCTTCAAAGGCTTCGGAACAACAAACAACGGCAGTATTCCACAGATTTCACCCGCATCATATGCGGCTAAAAAAACCGACCTATACGCAAAGGTTTTCTCCAAAACTCTTTTCCACGCAATCATATGAAACAACGAGCCCTGATGGGCTGCAAGAACGTAATCATCCCATTGCTTATGCTCTTCATGTGACAGGGCACGAATTTCCATAACTCATCCTAAGGTATAATGACTGATTTAATTGAGGTCTATTTTGTTTTGTCGGCCGGCAACCCAGAAAAATTAAAAACGATTGGAATCCTAGGTCGATCTTCACTTGGACAATCCTCAGCCTAGGCCTTGGCTACACTTGGGTGCTTGTTCCATTCCATCGACCCAATCTGCTCCAAATCTGGGTGCGACTAGCTTGGATCATCCCGCAGGGTGAACCCTTTTTATTGCTTCGTGAATCCCTAGGTAAAGTATGTGATAATTTGGGGACCACAATGAACTTCCTTACAAGCAAGAGCTTGTATAGCATTTCCTGTCGGAATTATGAGGCCGCCGCAACGGCGGTCCCAGGAGTAATTGGGCTATTTCAGTTCCATAGTTTCGCGCACCTTTACCCACGCCAGTGCGAAGCAGTTGCAAGTGCTCCAAGACCGCGACCTGCGCCAACTGGATATAATAGCCATGGTTCCTGATAGAAAGATCTTCGCGGACATGACGATGGTCGTGGCCGAGGGCATTACGATGACCGGTAAGAACCACCTGCTCTGGTTTGTGGAGACGGGCACAAAAAACGAACAAGTCTTGACCCTGTTTCTCCAGTCGTCGTGTGACTAGGAATTGAACCTTGCTGAAGGACTTTTGGTGATTATTGATGGTAGCAAATGCCAGCGTGCGGCCCTGCGGCAAGCAATTGGGCACTCGAGGCTGGTACAGCCGTGCCAGTAGCACAAACAGGAGAATATGGTGAGGCATCTCCCTAAAGGAGAACAGGCGGCATGGCGCATGCGTTTGCAACGGGCCTATCAGCGCCCCACGTATTAAGAAGCGAGGCGGCACTGGGTCAGCTGAAGCGGAACCTGAAAGTTCGCAACCAAGCGGTAACCCGGAGTCTTGCAGAAGGCAGAGAAGAAACGCTGACCCTGCATCAGTTAGCAATGTTTGCCGTCTTTGGTGCCTTCTTCAAAACCACGAATTGCCTGGAGTCGATGAATGTGTAGTGAGCAACAGAGAAGCCACGTTCCTGCATCAATTCTTCAATGTCTCGGGTATGCTTTGCAGGATCATGTCTTACTGAAAATGCCGCCCTTTGAAAGATATGACTGCCATGATGGGCTCCTCCTCAAATACCCTCAGGCTAATACATCAAGCTATTTGCGACAGAACCAAAAATCCTATAATGGTATGATAGTTAGTCCCGCGGGGGGCAAAGGCGGGATGACATCCGCATTACTGGCGCCATCTTTGAAGCTGTCCTGAATGGGCCACCCTGGGTTGCTCGTGAGGCCTTCAGTCTCATAGGCACCTACATCGAACGGATCTTGGCGGCTCGTTCCATTGAAGTCCTTGCTCTGAACACGGGCTGCGTCAGCGGCCCCAATCAATGGCGAACCAGGCGCTGGCCAAAAGTCCCAGTTGTTGGGGTCCACGAATATACCGCTCGTGCCGAAACTATATTGAAGGTTGGAAGAAAAACTAGCTGCGCTGGGCGGATTGGTAATCGAACCTCCGTAAAGCACGTTGTTGGCGACGCTAAGACTGGTCGAAAGGTTGCCGCTTCCCCAGCCCCGCAGAGCGATACTTCCGATCACAGTATTGTTTCCGATGGTCACGTTTCTCATAACCGGAACTTGTTCGTGGCTCTGGGTTTCCAGGGTACCTATAACGATATTGTTGCGAACGATGGCATCGGCTATGGCAACGATGCCTTG
>JAGQKG010000192.1 GCA_020430245.1 Nitrospira sp. | reverse complement strand
TATGGATATCTTATAGGATGAGGCAAGCGAACGGGGTTTAGCGGACATCCTGGAAAAACGCAGCAGAAAATGTGGGGAGCCCAAATTCCACATGCAAGATAATCATGAGGACGCGAATTAAACTTCGCCATATTCCCATTTTGACAAACTTTCGGGAATCGGTGATGACCGTCAAAGGCAAAAGCCGGGGAGTCGTTTGGGTTAGGAGGGTCTGGCCAAATACGACATCCTCCAGAACGGCCTGCGTAGGAAATCCTCCCAATTGGGTGAACAGGCCTTGTCTCACGAATAAGGCCTGATCGCCATAGACGATATGTGAATGGGTGCATCGGAGATTATCCAACCGGGAAATCATTCGTAACCGCCAATCCTCTCCAGAGAAGCGATGGCGAAATCCTCCTGCCTGATAGGAAGAGTCCGAAGCGAGATGGTGTAAATGCTGGAAGGCGTCTGGAGGGAGTTGAGTATCTGCATGGAGAAATAGGAGCCAATCATCGGCGGCGGCCTGTTGCTTGATCGCGAATCGGGCTCCTGCATTCATTTGTGATGCTCGTCCTTTGGGCGCCATGCACCACGAAATTTGTGAATCCTGGCGGAGGATCTCAAGTGTGTGGTCGGTACTTCCTCCATCCACTATGATGACTCGGTAGGGTGTCGATTGCGAAAATACGGACCTGATGGTGTGCGGTAAGGCCTTCTCTTCGTTGTAGGTAGGAATGATAACCCAAATCATGTGATTGTTTTGTGAGTGCCGTTTACTGGGTCGCGTGAAGATGATTTGGTATGAAGGGGCTTTCCTGAGAATGCTCTCGTAACCATGCGGGAAGACCGCGTTGAAAGTCCTGCCAATATTCCTGAGGATCTTCTTGAATCGAATGGAAAGAGTCCTGTGCTGAAAACAGCATGGATTTTCCTAATTCCAGATAGGCGGGAGCCAGTTTCCGCAGATGGTCAATAGACGTGTGACCGTTGTCCGCCATCCGATTCAATGTTCGAAGTCCAAACCCATGATGGGCTTCTTCTTGTTGAAGGAAGATCTGCCGTAATTTTCGAAATGGGGCTTTTCGTTTGGCAAGGCCGGTTTCCAGTCTTTGTAAAATGGCTTGGCCTAATCCCTCTAAAATGATTTGTTCCGCCAGGAGAGACTCCGCAACGTCCCCACGCGTCAGAGCAGTCATGAGAAGCCGGCGGTACTGATTCATCTGGTGAGAAATGACAAGAGATTGGGGACCTCGTGGAGCCAGCCATTGGATCGCCCACTGAAAGACCACCGCATGTCGCCCCTCCTGTTTGGCCTGGCTGGCGAGAAACCGTTGCAGGCCTGGTCCCCTCACCAAGGTGGCCTGGGCTTTCGCGCAATCGTGGGCCAATTGTTCGCCCAGGACCATAAACCGGAGTAATTGCGCCAAGTGGACATGCTCGCCAAGTTTCACCAGCATACCAACATGTTCTCCAAACTATTGAGCTCTGCAACACTATCTTAGGAAAGGCTTCTTTACTAGGCAGTCTCCGAGGGTTATTGGATGTTACAGTCTACGAAAAAAAATTCATGAGGAAGGTTGGGGGCGAGGATAGCATGAGATGGGAATAGACAGCCAAAATTTTTATTTTTGGGAGAGAGGTGGGACTCCATTCAGACTCCAGTCATAGTCGAGAAATTCAATGGTGTACGAGTTCTGGCGGATATCGTTCGCCAAATCCGGATCCGAGACGAATTGTGCGATATAGCCCAGCAGTGAACCTGAATGGTTGATGAAATCCTCCGAAAACCAATCGAAGATCTTAGAAAGATGGGCGATTTGGCGTTGTTGGTCGAACCGATTTCGTGTGGGATCGTTAATGAACCGTTGGGCACTTGCTGTGAGCTGTTGATCGAGGGACTCGTAAGTGTAGGCTGCCGATTGAAGTTTTGGGCAGGATTGTGAGGCGCAGACAATGGCAAAATGTATACGGGGCTCTTTGAAGTCGGGAATCAAGAGATGCTGTTCCAAGTCATACAAATTCAGGGACTCCTCCCCGACCACGTATGTCCGGCCAATAAAAAATGTATAACGTCCCGTAAGGGTTGCTGGGGAATCGCCCTCGAGAATGCCTTTGATGGCAAAGGCATTATAGACGTTAATCCAAAAGGCCAGACGATGGTTGGGGGTCGGGAGTTGCTGGGGTGCGATATGTTCTAGGAGATTGATGTATCGGTTGAAGTGTGAATCGTGAGCGAGTTGGGGATAGTCCACAACTCCGTTCTTGACATGGGCGAGGAGTGCTTGATGAAAGTTTTCATGGGTAAAGGTCTCGGGAGAAATAGGATTTGATGGAGTGAAACTATTGGGAATAGTCGAGCACCCCATGGAAAAGGCAAAGGAAATAATAAGAACGAGGGGCAATCCCCTCGGGTTTGAAAATCGCATGATCCATTCCATAATGGTGTCAAGCCCAAATTTTTAGATAATGGAAACGATCACTTCTTGTATGCCGGATGCTCCATCCGGAAATGGCGGATGTTCTTGCGTAGATTGTTGTTTGCCTGTTCCATCAGTCGCTCGAGCCAGGATATGGTAGTCACCAGGGCGTGTCGGTTCCCATGGATAAGTCCACATGACCCAGGAATAATGAGAAAGTGGCGGGGCCAGGGTCCCGGCCGACCAAGAATCTCCTCCGTCGGTGCTAATGTCCACCCGATGAATGCCACGGGATCCCGCAAAGGCAAAGCCTTGCATAATGAACTCCTTCCGAGTGGTTAGAGTATCACCGGTTTGGGGGTCCATGATCCAGGACTTGGTTTGGACGATGGCCTCATCCGACCAGTCTTTACGCTGATAATAGCCTTTGTAATCGGAGGCAATCAGCTCAATCCCTGTGAGCCATTGGACATGCTTCATGCCGTAATGTCCAGGTACGATCATTCTGGCTGGAAATCCATGTCCCAAAGGCAGGGATACGCCATTCATGCGATGGGCAACCATGATGTCATCCATCATAGCCCGTTCGATGGTGAGGCTGTCAGAGTATCCATCCGCGGCATGAAAGACCACATCTTGGGTTTGTGATGTGACTCCGGCCTTGTCCAGGAGCGATTTGAGTCGGACTCCCTGCCATTCAGCTGTGCTAATTGCTTCTCCTGCCACCCCATTGCCGACACATTCCAATGTGACAATTTCTGTGATCGCCGGTTGTGTGAGGAGATCCGGGTAGGTGAGGGTGAACGGTGACCTAACCGTTCCTCGAATTGTCAGAGCCCACTGGTCAGCAGGTACAAACGGGGGCGTACGGTAAGACGTGATATAAAATTCTTCGTTTGGAGTGATGGGACTCGTGGTTCGTTTGGTGGACCCAAACAGTTGGCTCAACATGCCGGCCCCTGCCGATCGGTTTACCAAGAATAAGGGAGCGACGGCCAGGGTCCCGGTTAATTGAAGGAACCGGCGGCGGGACATCAATGTCTGGTCAGAGTTTCGCATGTTGGAGATATGGTCTATTGTTAAATGAAGACGTTACAGTGAAGTAGTGCTGGAAAGATTCTCCGGATTCATCAATTCGATCTGAACAGGCAGAAGGAGAGAGGGCAGATATTATTGGGGCTGTTTTCTTGACGGGAAGTTCACGGTACCAAGAACCGATTTGAGAGGGAGGGGCTGTCCTGAGACATATGGTGAAGGAGATGGAGCAAAGAAGCCGATTCCAGAGTTCTTCTGCTCGCTCTTCCTATGCAAACCGATCATGGTCTGTGAGACAATGGGAGCCGGTTCACGCCCGGCGTTTCTGGTTGGAGAGTATCGAAGGAGCAGATGATGAAAGGGCATCGAAAAAAACGATCCAGTAAATCGGGGCTGCCGCCCGGGACACCCGTGCATATCGGTGAACAGAAGCTCGAGGAGATGTCCCTGACGGCGTTGACCTATTCCGAGCACGCATTCCACGAAATTCACACTCATCGGGTAGAAGAGGTCGTGCCGTTGGCAAGCACCGCAGAACATGTCTGGATCACTCTTCAAGGCATCCACCACATCGAAGGGCTTCAGCAATTGGGTGTAGCCTTCGGACTGCATCCTTTGGTGATGGAAGATATCGTCAATACCCATCAGAGACCAAAAATTGAAGACTATGGCGAGTATCTATTTTTGGTCATGAAGGCCGTGTCGAGGAATGATCCTGCTCAGTCACTTGTGGTTGAACAGATCAGCCTGATTGTGGGAAAGAATTTTGTGTTGTGTTTCCTTGAAGGAAACGATGACCCGTTTGTCGATCTCCGGGGACGCCTGCGCAATGAAAAAGGCCGTTTAAGAAAAATGGGGTGTGATTATCTCACCTATGCTCATCTTGACACGATCGTGGATCAATACTTTCCTCTCTTGGAACAATTAGGCGAAGATATTGAACAGCTTGAAGAGCGACTCATCACGCAGGCCGATCGGGAGGGGCTGAGAAGGTTACATTCCTGTAAACATGAGATGATTCTCCTTCGTCGAGCGATTTGGCCGCTTCGGGAAGTGCTCAGTCATTTGGAACGAGGCGACTCAACGCTGATTCATTCGTCCACGCATATTTATCTTCGGGATGTGTACGATCACACCATTCAGTTGATCGAGACCACCGAAACCTATCGCGATATGCTGGCGGGCATGATGGATATTTATCTCACCAGTTTAAGTAACAGGCTGAATGAAACCATGAAGGTTTTGACCGTGATTGCGACGATTTTTATCCCCTTGACATTTATCGTGGGGATCTATGGGATGAACTTTGAAGTGATGCCGGAATTGGAATGGCCGTGGGGTTATCCGCTTGTGATGAGCCTTATGCTCGTTCTCGCGATCGGCATGCTGTGGGTTTTTCGAAAGAAGCATTGGATTTAAGGGATGGGGGCGGAGCCTTATACCCGAACGGTTTGCGAAAAGACATGAATGACAATCACGCCGGCGATGATCAATCCCATTCCAATGACGGCCGGCGTATCAGGAATTTCCCGAAAGGCGACTGCACCCACGAGCGCCAGGAGAATGATGCCGACGCCCGACCAAATCGCGTAGGCGATACCTACGGTCATGCTCCTCAACACGAGGCTTAACAGAAAAAATGCCGCGAAATATCCAATGACGACTAACAGGCTTGGGCCTAATTTGGTGAAACCCTCAGCTGCTTTGAGTGAGCTGGTTGCAATCACTTCCGCCACAATCGCCAGGAACAAATACAAGTATGTCATCGAGACAATCCTTTCTGCCTTCCTCTCTCTCGAGGAGGCCATCTTTTACGCAATCACCATCTTTAAAAGATGCCTGGTTCAACGAATCGGCCGCTCGGAGGCTCATTCCGCCTTGAGCATCCGGATCTCCCGCTGTGGGAAGGGGATCTGAATGCCTATAGTTCGGAACTCTTCCACAATGCTCTGATACAGTTCAGCTTGGGCTGGCACATAATCCGGGATGGTTACCCACGGTTTGACGGATATGTTAATTGAGGAATCTCCCAAAAGGGCAATGCCAATAACCGGTGTCGGATCTTGTAATATGCGTGGGTTAGCCGCGACGATCTTTCGCACAGAGGCCTGGGCTTGGGTTAGATCGGTCGCATAGGCCACGCCAACCGTCAGGTCGAGTTGGCGGATCTTCCCATAGTTATGCAAGATTTCGCCAATGATCTTCCGGTTGGGAATCACGACGATGGAACGATCCAGATGAAGTAGCTTGGTGGTAAAAATGTCAATCGCTTGAACTTCGCCATGCTCTCCAAGGATATCGATAAATTCCCCAACACGAAACGGTTTGGTGAAGATGATACTCAGTCCCGCAAAGAGGTTGAGGAACACGCCTTGTAACGCCAACCCGATACCGACGCCGGCGACGCCGAGGCCGGCGATCAGGGGGAAAATCTGAATCCCGAATTGTTGAAGCACGACCAGCAGTGTGAACAGAAAAATGATGCTCTTGATTATTCGTACAAGGAGCGCTCTGATAGGGACATCCATCTCAATTTTTGCTAAGGAGCGATGAGTGTACTGCCCAGCCGATTTGGCCAGGAAAGCCCCGATTGCCAGAATCAGGAATGCGCTCGCGGCTTGTAATCCGTACTGAATGACTAAATCCATGCTGATATCCGTTCCAAACATGTCTGGTCCTCCAGGTGAAGGTGATGGCGCAGTGTCTCCGCGGCATACCCTACCGGAAAAGTGACGGGATGACTACAGGGGAAGCCATCACGATGGTATTTTTGAAAAACACATGCATGGCCCAAGAATGTCCAGAGAAATGGGTTGCGCCAAAAATGGAGATTGCGCTAAGAATGGCCATAGTGAGAGATGTGGTACGAGGATGGTAAAAGAGGAGGAATGCAATGAACACGTATAGTCGGGTCATGCTGTCAATGGTTTTGGGGGTTATGGCCTTGTATGGTCCTGCCTTGGCAGAGCCTGTTCTACTTCAAGAGGGCTTAGGGAGACATCATTTTCCGATCTCCTCCAATGGAGCGATGGCCCAGCGATATTTTGATCAAGGACTCATTCTGTCCTTTGGGTTTAATCATGCCGAAGCAGCCAGGTCTTTCAAAGAAGCTCAAAGACGCGATCCGAACTGCGCCATGTGTTATTGGGGTGAGGCGTTGGTGCTTGGTCCGAATATCAATGCCCCGATGGATCCTACGGTGGTTTCTCAAGCCTTTGCAGTCCTGGAGAAGGCGGTCGCGCTGAAAGGTCAGGCCACCGAAAAGGAGGGCGCGCTTATTCAGGCGTTGGCGATGCGCTACTCCAAAGAAGTGATGACCGATCGTTCCCCTCTCGACGTAGCCTATGCCGAAGCGATGCGGGCTGT
>JAGQKG010000191.1 GCA_020430245.1 Nitrospira sp. | reverse complement strand
GCTGTTCATTTCAATTCAATATATCTCCATAAAAGATCTTTCCCTGACAATTGTTTGAACACACTAAAAAAATATGCATATGACCGCATGCTGCAATGCGTTTTTCCCTCTCGAACGTATTGAAATGTTTGGGGGGCATAAGATCTCAAAACACCCGATTTCATAGAACCCCTCAAGTGTTCTCCTTGTAATCACCTCCTTTGCGTCCTTACAAAAATTGAGTGGTTTTTCATGGATGGACAATTTCAGAACAAGCCGCAGTCTTACATGATTCAATATTGGTTACCTGTTTGGAAAACGATGAGTATCCTTCGTCCGGCTTAATACAGCAAAACATCTGCCACGTTTCGAGATGCCACGATTTTTCTGCACATTCCTTCTTTCTGAGTACGTTTTGTGGGCTCAATGATTGTATGGCCAAATTAGAAAACTGGCTGCTTTCTGAAAATAGTAAAAAGCTATGACAGAATTATGTGCCCAGTGGTTTCAGGCCTGAAGAATTGAAAAACATCCTTCAGTAATTGATATAATAGGCTCCTAACAAAGATAAGTTTTTCGACGATACGGAAATTTTCATTACTCAGGGCTCCGAGTCGAATTGTTGCTTAGTCGACTATTTGGAGAATTTCAAATCCTTTCCGAATTTTCTCCTTAAATACTTTGGGATAACTCCACTTTCTATTCCTTATTCTCCTATTCATTTCTTAAATCCATAATTCAGTGGTTCCCCGAACGAAAGGTAATTCTTATTTACTTAGTTAACCATGGGTAAGAATAAAATTAGGCTTGGAGTGAGAAATTTGAGCGTGGGAATTAAAAAAAACCACATCCGTCTCATGCGGTTATTTTGGGATGAAATTGTCATAATTCCATCAGTGGGAGGCGTCTGGTTGCAGATAAAGAACACTCTATTATGAATATTGATATTCCCTTTATTGAAAGACTATATCACCAGATCAAACCAACCATTGAGGCATGGCATTTCTCCATCGGAACTTTCCAAAGCAGGGCAGATCCATTTTTGTTGAAACCGTCCATGAGAATTGGGAGGCGCCTCAGGGGAAGGGCTGAAAACGATTGTTGATCAAGTAACAAATTCGCATTGCTTAGCGCTTCTAACATTCTCCAATCATGTCTATACATAATAGCCACTTCTATGCATGGACAGCTTGCCTTTTCCTTCCACTTGTGAGTTCGAAAGAGCCACACTCGTCCCGACAAGTATCCAAAACAGATAGGAATGGCTTCCGCCGAAGCTGTCCTCGAAAAAAATACGGATCGAAAATCCAAGAACCATGAGAAACACTCCCATTTGTAACCAACGGTGCGAGGAAGTCATCGCTTTTGTCCATTCCTCATAGATGGCAAATCCTACTTTGGCGAGCAACCAAAGAAACAAGGCCAACCCTGGTAATCCCGCTCCCGTCATTACCATGAGATACCAGTTGTGCGGTTTTTCCGGAATATCGGGGATTCCGAGATTCAAAGCTTCCAACTCAACGATATTTTGCCCATGTCGTTTTTCTAAAATAGGCACGCCATAACCCACTCCAACAATTGGATGGTCCAGAATATCTGAAGCACTAAGATTCCATACTGCTAACCGAGCCTTGATGGTCCAAGAATTAAATGTTTCACGATGTAGTCCCAATTGACCAAGAACCACTCCAACCGAAAGGAATACCACTATTCCTATGATCAGCAAACGAAAGGTGTGACGTTTATGGACAAGAAATCCTCCAACAATTATTTGAATCAGACAGGCTAACCAGACACCACGACTATAGGAAAGCACTAAGGCCAAGAATGAGAGAACCATACCGCAACCGAACATCACTCGTTTCCATGAACTGGTCACCGCCAAAAATCCCGTAATGAACAGGGGAAAAACCATCAACACATTTGTACTCAGCCAGGTAAAATCTGCGCCATCTACTTTTGGAAAACCCGCACGGATCGTGCGATCCAGAAGATTCCCTCCCCGATCCCAAAAATCAAGAAGGGAATAGGTATAACAGGCAACGGCCCCCACCAGGAAAACAGGGAGAGCTTTTCTTAGAAAATACTCATTCCGTTGTTCCTGCACAATCAAACACGTACCATAGAGCACAGCCACCTGTGCCACAACTTTTTGCCATTCCTGCAGACTGATCCACGGATCAATTGAAAAGGGAATCGTAAACGCAATCCATCCCATAAAACAGATAAATGGAACAAGGAGCTGGGCATGAAACCAGAGAGGCTTTCGCTCCAATAAACAAAGGATTATTGCCATACCCAGAAGAAAGAAAAAGAAATATTCTTGAATATGAAACAGTCGGGGAGAAAACCCCAAGAGAATAACCACACAAAGACCCCACCCCAGGGCAGGCCAAAGATAAGAACTGGAGAAAGTCCTCGAAGAAGAGGTACTGCGGACCTGACCCACGTCCAAGTCGATGCTCATTGGATCAATTCATTTGAGACTAGGAAATCTCGCACAAGAAACGTTTTCAACCTAATCCTCATTAGCTCTTTACGGGTTGGGAAAAACGCTTAAATCTTCCCCTACACGCAGGCGAACGAGCATCCCGTAATCAAGGAACTTACATGGATGCCGCCTATCACGCCGTATGCGTATCATCTTAGACTTAGACGACATTTCTCCTCGAATCAGAGCCAAGACTCTTTCCCTCGACTAGGAGTCTTTGTTAAAGGCCACGCGAAATCAAATCATGAATATGTATCATGCCGACGACTTTTTCCTGTCGATCAAGAACGGGGAGCACGGAGATGGGCTTTTCCCGTTTCTCCATAAATTGAAGAACTTTGACGGCTTTTTCATCCTGATATACCCAACTGGGCTTTGGGTTCATTACCGCTCCTATCGTGAGAGCGAAAAGGTTTTGCCCCCCCTCCAACACTCGACGAATATCAAAGTCCGTGATCAATCCCAATAAACGATCTTCCTCATCAAGAACGGACACGGCGCCAGCACGTTTACTGGTCATTTCACACAACATGAATTGAATCGTGTGCGAAAGGCGAATAATTGCGTTTGCTTCACCGGTCCGCATCAGATCTCCAACATTCAAGAGCAGTCGTTTGCCCAATTGTCCACCAGGGTGAAACATGGCAAAGTCAGCTGGTTGAAAGTTTCGCAATTTCATCAAAGCCATGGCCAACGCATCCCCCAAGACCAAGGCTGCAGTAGTGCTGCAGGTTGGTGCCAGATTGAGCGGACAAGCTTCTTCTTGAATAGGCGTGACAAGAACAAGATCGCTACCTCGTGCCAAAGTGGAGGTTGCCTGCGCCGTAATGGCAATAATTCGTGCACCCATTTTTCGAATTAATGGAAGCAGTGCCAGCAATTCTTCGCTTTCGCCTGACTTTCCTACCGCAATCACTATATCTTCTTTCGCGACAATCCCAATGTCCCCATGCAGCCCCTCGGAACCATGTAAAAACACCGCAGGTGTGCCGGTGGACACCATCGTAGCCGAAATTTTGTTCGCTATCAGGCCGGATTTCCCCACCCCTGTCAGAATCACTTTTCCCTGACAGGCTTGCAACATTATTACTGCCTCCTCGAAAGGAAGACCTATGCTCTCCTCAAGGTGCGCAATGGCTTGACCTTCCAGCCTGATCACTCGACGAAGTTCTTGAAGAATATCCATAAGAATTTGATTTTTATCGCTCGCAAAACCGTCTATTCCGGCAAAATTTTTCAAGGTGAAACTAACATTAGAAAAACAGCCTCAGTGAGCTCTGTCTTGGACAAGGCACGGGCTTCATCCCACACCTGAGAAACACCTTCGCCAGACTGACACCCCAACAAAGAAATTTCCTATTGACGTAGAGTACAGAAGAATGGAATCGGTGATAAGAGGAACTCTTGCCCCTTTTGGGGAGAAGACTTTTTTCTTGGAAGAGCATCTATACCTACTCAGGTGTATCAATACACAAAATCGTAATTTAGGTCAAGTTGAGACCGGGCTCACCTTCCTGGGCTGGATCATGACACCGCACCTCCCTGTAAGGGCTATTATCGCCTTTGCCGAACCTGGTACAAAGAAGGATACTGAAACAAATGGAAAGGCTCACACATAGTATGAAAACTCCCAAATTAGCATCTGCCACCAATCAGGAAATTACCAGAATGTTTAATGCGCTGGACTATGATGGGCTTGGCCCGGTTTATTGCGACGAAGGTGGAGACGCGTTTTGGCAGGATCGCCGAGGCCCCTGCAAGAAACTGGGGATCGCAATTGCGAAAGCCCTCCGCACCCGCTTACCGGCTATGGGGCGAAGTTTATATGTGGGCGCAGGAGTCCCCGAAATTCCCGTTTTGCTCATGGAACGGCTGGAATTAAATCGAACGGTATGTCCCTATAATCTTCGGCAAGCAGAAGTGGACATTCTCAACAAAGCCGGTGGCGATAGCGGGATCCCATTTTACTACGGGTCGGCAGAGACTGCGACAGGCAAGGTTGATCATATTTGGATTGTCAGCGTTCTGAATGACCCGGAAGAATTTCCTAATCTGTCAGTCCTTTTTTCATACGGCCGTGCGGACCCTCTGGCATTTGACATATCGGCTTTTTCACATGAACGGGAAACGGGAATTCGCTTATTTGCCAATTGCATGGCCAAACTAACCATGCCAGGTTTGCTCACTACTTCGGTAGAAGAATTGCCCTGGGTAGAGCACTGGTGCCACTCACATGGCATTCCTTACCAACTTGAGGATCAGACTTATCCAACTGCATTGGTAGGCGATCCAGTGTGTTTTATTCACATTGGATGAGGACAATACCTCTGTTGTTTTTATCAATCACGCGGAGGAAAAAGAGGAACCAGGGCTGCTATGAAACCGATTCTCCTTGGATTGATTGGCGTAGGACGACACGGCTCCCGCTACCTTCAACATTTGTTCTCCGTCGAGACCGGAGGAGAATTGATTGCTATCAGCCGAAGAAACATGGAAGAAGGCGTTCGGCTTACAAAAGAATACCCTCTCCGGTTTTACCCGAACTATCACGATCTCTTAGCCGATTCCGCCATTCAGGCCGTTCTGATCGTGACACCTCCCTCCCTCCATCTCCCCATTGCCTTAGAAGCCATTCAACGTGGCAAAGCCGTTCTTCTGGAAAAACCCCTCGCCCTAAACCAGACCCAAGGCCGCCAAATCGTTGAAGCCGCCACCAAAGCTAAAATCCCTATTATGACTGCCCAAACTCTGCGGTATGAGCCAGCAATCCGGCAATTGCAAGCAATCGCCTCATCCTTAGGCCAATGGCAATATCTTGTTGGCACCATGCGATTCGAATCCCACCCAGCATTGCCTGGAACAAACACGTCATGGAGCAATTATTGGGCCCTCATGGAATTTGGGATTCACTTGCTGGATCTGGTCCGTGTCCTCACTCAGGATGAGATCCAGTCGGTCTTGGCTGACATCGGTCAACCTACGGCCAAAGGCCCCCAAAATCGGGCTTTCATCAAACTGGATACGCAAAGTGGACTTCCCTGTTATCTCGATATTTCACGCGTCAGCCAGGGACGAGTTACCCGGGCAGAAATCATAGGGGCAAATGGACAAGCATTCGCTGATTGGACGACCAACATCGTCCGAAAAATTTCCGGAAGAAATGAGATATCAGACTACCCCTGCCCTCCCAGTGCAACGTTGATTGAAGTGCTTCGAGACTTTTGTCAGGCGATTCGAACCGGATGCCCGATGACTGTTACCGCAGAAGATGGGTTACGAGCAGTCGAACTTGCTGATGCGTGTTACCAATCAGCACAAACCGGGAAGCCTGTTTTCCTCAATTAATTCCTATATTTTTATAACCGGCCTCCTGGCATCTTTGATCTCCACCGCTCATAGGCATCATGGATGGATAATCCTTTCATACGATAGGCTGCGTCGGCTTCGCGGAAAGTTTTCTCAATCAATTCCCAATCTTGCTGAGAAACATTATAACGTTGAAAAAGTTCAATAAGAGCTGGCTTCTCCCACATTGACATCTTGTGGTTATAGCTGACGAGAGATTCTAACATTTTTGACGTCAACCCACTCCGATGAATTAATTGCAAAGGCCCTGGACTTTCTTTTTTAAAACACTGCCCAACCACCGCTGAAAAATATTCGCTCAACTCTGAGGATTGGGATTTCACTAAGGCCGATTGTAATTGGATGAGACCATGAATCAGTTGATTGGCCTGGGAGGTTCCCTCCGGCGGAAGAACATTGGCACTTTCAAACGTGGCCAAGAGGGCCATAATGGAACCAACCAAAACAGAACCATCTCTCTTGGACGAAAAATCTGACGAAGGCTGGGGAGACGAAGCACTCTCCAGGTGAGCAAGAAATAAATGACCCCGTCCCCACTGTTGATTGATATAGGCTAAGTGAATGTGTATTTTTTCCTTCTGAATTGGCCTAAAATTTCCAACTCCTGACAAGAACTTATTCTCCGAACCTCCTTCACTTCTACTTACACTAGGCCCCAACACGAACAAGAGGGTTCCCCCTACCCATACAGTCAAGAAAATCCACGACATTTTACTAATGTCGACCCGGTAAATCATTAGACTTCTGCCCTTCACTTGTTCCTTGATTCTAAAAACCATTCATTTGCCATCTTCACGTTTTATCAAGCCCGATATTAATAAACCGTTATTATGTGTCCAAAAGGCAACCGGCAGAATCTTCCTGTATTTTGGGAAAATTTTTTGCTTCTGGAAGAAGACTTTCCCCTTAATAGAGACAATTTCAAAAAAAGTTTATTGTCTTCTTCCCTCTTTTTTTTTAAATAATAGCAGGTA